>NZ_JACJOQ010000454.1:0-13943 GCF_014695635.1 Coleofasciculus sp. FACHB-712
ACAGTACGTTTTTCTGAGGGAATTTCTACATTACTGCAACAGCCAAATCGCATCCTCTTAGAAGTTGGTGCGGGGCGTAGTTTATGTACCCTTGCCAAACAGCATTCCCATGATGCAATTGGGCAAGTGGTATTGCCTTCATTACGCCATCCCCAAGAGCAAAACTCAGATATTGCCTTTTTACTCAATATCTTAGGGCGGCTTTGGCTAGCAGGCGTTTCGGTGAATTGGTCTGGTTTTTATGCTGGCGAACAACGTCACCGCGTACCTTTACCGACTTATCCGTTTGAGCGTCAGCGTTACTGGATTGAACCCCAAACCGAAGTCCCAGCAATTAGTCCAGGTGAAAGCAAGCTAGGGAAATCGGATATTACTGACTGGTTTTATGTTCCTTCTTGGAAGAAAATCCCCCTGGTCAAAACGGGAGAGATTTCATCTGCTTGCTACCTGGTTTTTGTTGATGAGTGTGGGATCGGTTCTCAAATCCTCCAACGATTGCAACAAGCTGGACAAGATGCGATATCTGTTCGGGTTGGAGAGCAATTTAAGCAACTGGATAGCAACGCTTACACGATTAATCCGGCTTGCCAGGATGACTATCACGCCTTGATTCAAGCCGTACGGGAACAAGGGAAAACACCGAATGCGATCGCGCATCTCTGGAGTATCACCCAATCACCGCCTCAGTCCTTGGAAACCAGCCAAAATCTCGGTTTCTACAGTCTGATTTATTTAGTGCCAGCCTTAGGACAAGAACCCGTTAGCAATTCCATTCAACTTCTAGTTGCCAGTAACAATCTTCATGACATTATTGGCGACGAGCTATTGTGTCCTGAAAAAGCAACCATCATCGGTTCATGCAAAGTCATTCCTCAAGAATATCCTCACATCAATTGTCGTCAAGTTGATGTGGCGCTCTCGGAATCAGGAACCAACAACTTAGTCGAGCAACTGTTAGCAGAACTAAGGGTAGAGTCAACAGACTCCATGATTGCCTACCGTGGCAATCATCGCTGGGTTCAGACATTTGAGCCAGTCCCGCTAGAAAAAGCCAGCCAAACCCGGTTACGACAAGGGGGAGTATATCTCATTACAGGTGGCATGGGAGGGATGGGCTTAGTCTTCGCTGAATACCTTGCTAAGACAGTACAAGCCAAGCTTATTCTAATCGGGCGTTCTGCACTGCCTGCAAAAGAGCAGTGGCAGCAATGGATAGCAACGCATGATGCGCTCGATCCTACCAGCCGTAAGATTCGGAAATTGCAGGAATTAGAAGCATTCGGCGCTGAGGTACTGGTAGTCGCTGCCGATGTTGCGAATGATGAACAAATGCAGAATGCGATCGCGCAATCCCTAGAACGTTTTGGTGAGATTCACGGAGTTATCCACGCCGCTGGAGTTGCGGGTGGTGGCATGATTCAACTCAAAACACCAGAAATTGTTGAGAGTGTTTTTGCTCCGAAAGTGATGGGAACTTTGGTGCTAAATAATGTCCTCAAGGATGTCAATTTAGACTTCGTGGTTCTCTGTTCATCTCTTAGCTCAATCCAAGGCGGATTTGGACAGGTAGACTATAGCGCTGCCAATGCCTTTTTAGATGCTTTTGCTCACCGCAATCCTTTTAAATCTGGTACCACAATCTCAATCAATTGGGATGCGTGGCAAGAAGTCGGCATGGCGGTGAATACCGCCGTTCCCGAAAAACTCAAACAGTGGCGGAAAGATAGTCTGAAAAATGGGATTTTACCCGCAGAAGCCGTAGATGCCTTGAGCCGAATTTTGGGAAATCCCCTTCCTCAAGTTATCCTTTCTACGCAAGATTTGTCAGATGCAATTGAGCAGAATAATAACTTTAATTCATCAATTTCTGCCGCCCAAGAATCAGAGAATTTTAGTCAATTATCGACAACAAGACATCCCAGACCCCTGCAAGCAAATGCCTATGTTGCTCCTCGCAATGAGATTGAGCAAGGTATTGCTAATATCTGGCAAGAACTGATAGGACTTGAAAAAGTGGGAATTTACGATAACTTCTTTGAGTTGGGCGGACATTCTTTACTGGCTGTACAAACGATTTCCCGGCTGCGTGAAACTTTCCAAGTGGAATTACCGTTGCGGACTCTTCTATTTGAAGCTTCTACAGTCGCTGAACTCGCTACTGTCATTGCCGAAAAGCAGCCTAATCTAGAACAAATGGCGGAGATTGAGAAGATGTTAGTGGAGGTGGAAAATCTCTCTTTGGATGAAATACAAGCGCTGGTTGCTAAAGAATCACAAGCAAGCTTTCGTTAGCAAGCATAAAAATTAGATCGGTTATATCTGATTTGCGAACATTATCTTTGTGAACGAACCGCCAAGACGCAAAGAGCGCCAAGGAAGAGAGGAAGAGAAATGGAAAATCTTACAAATTGTTTATGGTGCTATATAGCAATCCTATTTGATTCGCGAACTCATCTTCTCTCTTCTTCTCTTTCCTCTGCGCCCTCGGCGTCCTCTGCGGTTCGTTAAAAAAATCTCACGAATCAAATGGGATTGCTATATACTCTCAGTTCTTTCTCTAGCACTAAGCTTTTATGGGTAATTAATTATGAATAATATTTCTCAAAGAATTGCTGCTTTATCTCCGGAACAACGGGCGCTACTGGAACTTTGGCTCAAACAAAAGGGTTTGAGTTCTGTTAAAAATCACTCGATTACTCAACGAAAAGATTCCAAATCGTTGCCTTTATCTTTTCATCAACAACGGCTGTGGGTTCTTCATCAGCTAGAGCCAGCTAGCCCTATTTACAATGTCCCCATCGCTATCCGATTGACAGGATTTTTAAATGTAAAAGCACTAGAAAAAAGTCTAAATAAAATTCGACAACGGCACGAAGTTCTGCAAACCCGTTTTATGGCGGTGGGGGGAGAACCCGTGCAGGAAAAATTTTCAGATTTGGTGTTAAATCTGCCCGTAATTGATTTGCGGGATTTGCCTGAAAACGAACGGCAGCAGTTATTAGAAGATGCGAAAAAAGAGGAGGCGCAACGTCCTTTTGACCTCTCACAGGAACCACTGCTGCGAGTGAAGCTGTTGCAGCTGAGTGAGACAGAACACCTGATGCTGTTCACGATGCACCACATTGTTTCTGATGGTTGGTCTCGTGGTGTGATTATTCAAGAATTGGCAGCATTGTATGAAGCTTTTTGTCAAGGCAAGCCGTCACCTTTGCCTGAGCTTCCGATTCAGTATGCCGACTTTGCTGCATGGCAACGACAGCAGCTTGTGGGAGAAGTTCTAGAAACTCAGCTTAACTACTGGAAGCAGCAATTAACGGGTGCTTCCCCAATTCTGGAACTCCCTACAAATAGACCGCGACCAACTGTTAATACTTTTAGGGGCGCTAGGCAATTTTTCACCATTTCTCAACCGCTTGCCTTATCGCTGAGGGCGTTGAGTCAGCAGTCAGAAAGCACGCTGTTTATGACGCTATTAGCGGCTTTTAACACGCTACTTTACCGCTATACGGGCCAGCAAGATATCTCGATTGGCACTCCCATGACCAATCGTACTCAAAAGGAAACCGAGCCTCTGATTGGGTTCTTTGTCAACACGCTGGTTTTACGCACGCTGCTGTCTGAAAACATGAGTTTTCGAGAATTGCTGGCGAGGGTGCGCGAAGTGGCGCTACAAGCCTATACTCACCAGGAGCTGCCTTTTGAAAGGCTGGTAGAGGAACTACAGCCAAGTCGCGATCGCAGTTATACACCCCTGTTCCAGGTGATGTTTGCCCTCCACACTGCCCCTAAAACAGCCTTGCAGTTACCGGGTCTGAGTTTGAGCCTTTTGGAGGTGGAAACTGGCACCGCCAAGTTTGATTTGACGCTAGAGATAACGGATACCGAGCAAGGACTAACAGGGTCGTTGGAGTACAACACTGACTTGTTTGATGAAGCCACAATTACTCGGATGCTGGGGCATTTCCAAACGCTGCTAGAAGGTATTGTGGCGAATCCCGATCGGCGTTTGTCGGATTTGCCCTTATTGATGGAGGCTGAAAGATATCAGTTGTTGGTGGAGTGGAATCAGACTCAGACTGATTACCCTGCCGATAGCTGCTTTCATCAGTTATTTGAACAGCAGGTACAGAAAACACCGGATGCTGTTGCTATCGTCTTTGAGAACCAACACCTCACCTACAAACAGCTAAATGAACGTGCAAACCAACTAGCGCATTACCTGCAAAAACAGGGGATAACAACCGAATCTCTGGTTGGCATCTGTGTAGAACGCTCTTTGGAGATGATGGTCGGACTTATCGGCATTCTCAAGGCAGGGGGAGCTTACGTGCCGTTAGACCCCTCCTATCCCCAAGAGCGCCTATCTTTCATGCTGTCAGACGCTCAGATGCCGGTGTTGTTAACTCAACAGCATTTGGTCGAAAAGCTACCTCACCACACCGCTAAAGTTATTTGTTTAGATACAGATTGGGATTGCATTTCCCAAGAAAGTGTAGAAACTCCATCCAGTAAAGTTAACGCTGATAACCTCGCCTACGTTATCTATACTTCTGGTTCCACGGGTAAGCCAAAAGGAACCTTGATTCCCCATCGAGGACTGGTTAATTACTTAAGTTGGTGTTCGCAAGCTTATGCCGTCGAAGCCGGAAAAGGCGCTCCAGTTCACTCTTCCCTGAGCTTCGATATGACGATTACCGGGTTATTTTCACCTTTATTAGTGGGGAATCGGGTAATCTTGCTGTCTGAAGCGCAGGGTATCGAAGCGTTGAGTATGGCGCTGCGTCAGGGTGGTGACTTTAGTTTAGTTAAAATTACCCCGGCTCAGTTAGATTTGCTGCGTCATCAGTTAGCACCTGAAGAAGCGGCGGGTCGAACTAAAGCCTTTATTATTGGCGGCGAAAATCTTTTAGCTCAAAGCCTTGAATTTTGGCAAAAATTTGCTCCGGATACTGTGTTGGTAAATGAATATGGGCCTACAGAAACTGTTGTTGGCTGCTGCATTTATCAAGTCCCTTTAGGCAAGCATCAATCTGGATCGATTCCGATTGGTCATCCGATTGCGAATACGCAACTTTATATTTTGGATCGGCATCTGCAACCTGTCCCGATTGGCGTAATTGGTGAGCTACATATCGGCGGTGCAGGAGTGGCGCGAGGGTATTTAAATCGTCCCGAATTGACAGCCGCAAAGTTTATTCCCAATCCGTTTAAAGACCTAACCCCCCAACCCCCTTCCCTGCGAGGGAAGGGGGAGTCCGGCTCCCCTCTCCTAGCCGGAGAGGGGCTGGGGGAGAGGTCGCGCCTTTATAAAACGGGGGATTTGGCGCGTTACCGAGCTGATGGCACGATTGAGTATCTGGGAAGATGCGATCGCCAAATCAAGCTCAGAGGCTTTCGGATTGAACTAGAAGAAATTGAATCGGTGTTAGCACAGCACCCACAAATTCGAGACATGGTGGTGCTAATTCGGGAAGATGAAGCGGGATCTAAATTGGTGGCTTATGTTGTTCCTAAGTCAGCAGCAGTCCCCACAGTTAGCGAATTGCGCTCTTACTTACAGCAGCAACTGCCAGAGTATTCGATCCCATCCGCCTTTGTGACTTTGGAGTCTTTACCGCTAACTCCCAACGGCAAGGTAGATCGTCAAGGATTGCCATCTCCGGGGATAGCCAGACCCAACTTAGACGATGCGTTTGTGGCACCTAGAACGCCCGCAGAGCAGGTGTTAGCGGAAGTTTGGCGCGAAGTTCTCAAGCTGGAGCAAGTTGGCATCCACGACAACTTCTTTGCTTTGGGTGGTGATTCGATTCGGAGTATACAAGTGCGATCGCTTGTGCAAAACCGAGGCTTAAATTTCTCTATACAACAACTCTTCCAATATCAGACGATTTCTGAACTTGCACCACATCTAGAAGCAAGTGAAATTGAAAAGACTGCTCCCGTTGCACCTTTTAGCCTCATTTCCGAAGCAGATCGCCAAAAATTACCCAATGAAATCGAGGACGCCTATCCCCTCACCAAGTTGCAAGCGGGGATGCTGTTCCATAGCGAATACAGTCCAGAAACAGCAGTTTATCACGACATTGTAAGCTTCCAGGTGCAAGCAACTTTTGACCTCGAAGCACTGCAAACAGCGATTCACCATTTAATCAGTCGTCATGCAGTGTTACGCACCAGCTTCGATTTAACTAGCTTCAAGGAACCCCTACAACTTGTTCATCAGACAAATATCCCTGGCGATTGCAAATCGCGGCTATACGAACAAAGTCCGCCTGCGCGGACTATAGAACTCGCGCAGGCGGGTTTAGCCTGTGTAGAAGCGAATTCCATTCGCCCTTCTGACAAAACTAGAATGCTCCCAGTTCCTCTGCAAGTAGAAGATTGGCGTCATCTTTCTGACACTGAACAAGTAGACGCACTCACGAATTGGTTTGAAATTGAAAAAAGCCGAAACTTTGATTGGACTCTTCCACCGCTACTGAAATTTCACGTACATCGCCGTAGTGATGCAACCTTTCAACTGACTCTCAGCTTCCACCATGCTATTCTCGACGGTTGGAGTGTCGCTTCTTTATTCTCCGAGTTGTTTCAACAGTATTCTGCCTTGCTGGAAGGGGAAGAAACGCTGGAAGTTTTGCCATCACCCGTTAGTCATTTCCGAGACTTTGTATCTTTAGAACGGGAAGCGATCGCTTCCGAGGAATGTCGCAGCTTTTGGAGCGAAAAGTTAAAAGACAGCACGATTACTAAACTGCCTCGCTGGCTTCCTCCCGCTGAAGAAACGCATCAAAAGAAATCTTGCGCGGAGGAAATTTTCCTCTCTTCTGAGACTTCCGCAGGTTTAAAGCAGCTCGCTGAATCCGCAGGCGTTCCCCTAAAAAGTGTTCTGCTTGCAGCACATCTGCGAGTATTAAGTTTGTTGAGCGGTCAATCAGCAGTTTTAACTGGCTTAGTCTCCAATGGCAGGTTAGAAAAAAAAGATGGTGAAAAGGTTCTAGGACTTTTCCTGAACACACTACCATTTTGTCAAGAATTGCCAGGAGGAACCTGGATAGACTTGGTAAAACAAACCTTTGCCTCCGAGCGGGAATTGCTGCCTTTTCGCCGTTATCCTCTGCCAGAATTGCAGAAAGAGCTAAATAGAGAATTGATTTTTGAAACGGCTTTTAACTTTACGCATTTTCATGTTTATGAAAGTGTTTTAGGGTTGAAAAATATTGAAATATTAGACGCAGCATTCTTTGAAGAGACAAATTTTGCTTTGATTGCTAATTTTGTCTTGAATCCGATAAGCGATCGCGTTCAAGTAAAGCTGGAATATCAAGCCTCATTTTCTCAAGAAGAAAGAGAGGCGATTAGGGGATATTACGCTAAGACTCTTGAAGTTATGGCAAGCCAGCCTTCGGCACGTTATGAGTTATCCACTCTACTTTCTGAGCAAGAACAACATCAGTTACTCGTAGAATGGAACGACACTCAGGTTGATTACCCTAAAGATGCGTGTCTTCATCAACTGATTGAAACTCAGGTAGAAAAAACACCAGATAATATTGCTGTTGTTTTTGAAGATAAAAAATTAACTTATCGGGCATTAAATCAACAAGCTAATCAAGTAGCACATCACTTGCAAAAGCTAGGCGTACAACCAGAGGTCTTAGTTGGCGTTTGTATGGAACGCTCCCTAGAAATGGTGGTGGGATTACTTGGCATTCTGAAAGCGGGTGGAGCTTATGTTTCTCTCGATCCATCCTATCCTCCAGAACGCCTAGCTTTCATGCTATCAGATTCTCAAGTAACCGTGCTGTTAACTCAACAGCATGTAGTTGAAAATCTTCCCAAACACAAAGCAAAAGTTGTGTGTCTTGATGCAGATTGGGAAAGCATTGCCCAAGAGAGTTTAGAAAATCCTCCTAGCAGTGTGACGGCAGAAAATTTAGCTTACGTTATTTATACCTCTGGTTCCACAGGAACTCCTAAAGGGGCGATGAATACCCATCGGAGTATCTGCAATCGCTTATTGTGGATGCAAGATACTTATCAACTAACAAAAACTGACCGAGTTTTACAAAAAACCCCCTTCAGCTTTGATGTTTCTGTATGGGAATTCTTTTGGCCTTTGATAACGGGTTCTCGTCTGGTTGTCGCTAAACCAGGAGGACATCAAGATAGCGCTTATTTAGTGGAGCTGATTGCCCAGGAAGAAATCACTACGATTCATTTTGTGCCGCCAATGCTTCAGATTTTCCTAGAAGAGTTGGAAGTGCAAAAATGTCAATGTCTCAAACGAGTGATTTGCAGTGGTGAGGCTTTATCCTACGAACTTCAGCAAAGTTTCTTTGCGCGATTGGACGCCCAATTACACAATCTTTATGGCCCAACGGAAGCGGCAATTGATGTCACGTATTGGGCTTGTCAACGGGAAAGCGAACTACCTATCGTTCCGATTGGTCGCGCGATCGCAAATACTCAACTTTATATCCTCGATCGCCATCTGCAACCCGTTCCAGTAGGTGTGGCTGGGGAACTTCACATCGGCGGCGTTGGCTTAGCGCGAGGCTATCTCAATCGTCCTGATTTAACAGCCCAGAAGTTTATTCCTAATCCATTTAAAAACCTAACGATTCAGCCCCCTTCCTTAGCAGGTAACTCTTTGGGGGAGAGTCGCCTATACAAAACTGGAGATTTAGCGCGTTATCTACCTGATGGCAATATTGAGTTTCTCGGAAGGATTGATAATCAGGTAAAACTGCGGGGTTTCCGCATCGAACTGGGAGAAATTGAAGCAGCGTTGATACAGTACCCCGCTATCCGAGAAACAGTGGTTTTGCTGCGGGAGGATAACCCAGGTGACAAGCGTTTAGTCGCTTACATTGTGCCGAAAAAACAAGCACCTAGCATTCACAATATACGCGACTTCTTGAAGCAGAAACTGCCGAGTTATATGGTGCCATCTGCTTTCATGTTTTTAGAGGCTTTACCTTTAACTGCAAATGGCAAAATCGAGCGTCGAGCATTACCTGTACCGGAAAATCTATCTTTATCGGTAGTTGCTTATATCGCTCCCCGTAATCCGGTTGAAGAAAAGCTAGCGCAACTTTGGACTGAAGTTCTCGACCTTGAGCGGGTAGGCATTCACGACAACTTCTTTGAGTTAGGCGGTAACTCTTTAGTAGCAACTCAACTGATTTCTAAGGTGCGCCGCACATTTCAAGTAGAAATTCCTTTGCGAAATTTATTTGAGTTGCCAACAATTGCTGGACTTGCTGAAAACATTTCCCAAACCAAACAGAGTAACGCTGATGCTCAGGAAGCGGCGATTCAGCCAATTTCCAGAACGGCTCGGCGCGGTTCCCATAATCAATCAAAAAAGGGAGAGTAAACGATGACATTGCATTCTTCCTGGGACGCTACAACAGACACTCAAGAAACAGACATTCAAGAAGACGATATTTTCGTTCTTCCAACTTCTTTTGCTCAAGCGAGATTGTGGTTTCTAGATCAATTTGAACCAGGCAGTCCTTTCTACAACATTCCTGCCGCTGTCCGCCTTACAGGGAAGCTGAATGTTGTCGCTTTGGAACAAAGTCTCAACGAAATGGTGCAACGCCATGAAGCTTTGCGGACGACGTTTGCGGTTGAAGATGGTCAGCCAGTGCAAGTTATCCGAGCCAGCTTAACTCTAAACTTGCCGATTGTAGATTTAACAGCGCTACCAATAACTGAGAGAGAAGCTGAGATTTATGCAAGAGCAAATGCAGAGATTCAACAACCTTTTGATTTAACTAAAGTTCCTCTGTGGCGAGTCACGCTGCTACGACTAGATGAAGCAGATCATGTGCTGCTACTGACCATGCACCATATCATCTCCGATGGTTGGTCTTTGGGGGTATTTCTGCAAGAAATGGCAGCACTTTACGAAGCCTTTTCTAATAGAAACCCCTCACCGCTTCTGGAACTTCCAATTCAGTATGCAGACTTTGCTGTTTGGCAGCGTGACTGGCTTCAGGGGAAAGTTTTGGAAACTCAGCTCAATTACTGGAAACAACAATTGAGTGGTTCTTTGCCAGTGCTGCAACTGCCAAGCGATCGCCCTCGACCGGCGATTCAGTCTTACACGGGGAAAAAGCAATTTTTTGTCCTATCCAAAACCTTGACAGCAGCCCTCAAATCGCTAAGTCAGCAAACGGGTGTGACTTTGTTTATGACAATGCTGGCGGCATTCAAGACGCTAGCACACCGTTACACAAACCAAGATGACCTGATTGTGGGGAGCGCGATCGCTAATCGCAACCGAGCGGAAGTTGATGGATTAATCGGGTTATTTGTCAATACCTTGGTGCTGCGAACAGATTTAAGTGGTAATCCCACTTTCAAAGAGTTACTAAATCGGGTTCGCGAAGTAACGTTAGGTGCTTATGCTCACCAGGATTTGCCCTTTGAAAAGCTTGTAGAAGAACTCCAACCAGAGCGGGATTTGAGCCAAAATCCTCTATTTCAGGTGTGGTTTGCTCTTAATAATGCTCCCATGCCAGCCATGCAGCTAGCGTCGGGACTAACCCTGAGTCCGTTGGAAGTGGACAGCGGTACGGCACAGTTCGATTTGAGCCTGGATATGGTCGAACGGGGAGAAGAATTGATTGGCTCGTTTGAATACAATACCGATTTGTTCGACGCGACCACGATTACTCGTATGGTGGGGCATTTCCAAACCTTGCTGGAAGGCATTGTTGCTGATTGCGATCGCCCCCTATCACATTTGCCATTACTGACAGAAACCGAACAGCATCAGTTGCTAGTTGACTGGAATGACACCCAAGCGAATTACCCTCAAAATCACTGTATTCATCAGCTATTTGAAGCGCAGGTAGAGAAGACACCAGATGCTGTTGCTGTTGTATTTGAGAACCAACAACTAATTTATGCAGAACTCAATGCCAAGGCGAATCAACTAGCGCATCACTTGCAAAAACTAGGGGTAAAACCAGAAGTTTTAGTAGGCATCTGTGTAGAACGCTCTCTAGAGATGATTGTCGGAATTTTAGGCATTCTCAAAGCGGGTGGCGCTTATGTACCCCTAGACCCTGCCTATCCTTCAGAGCGCTTGGCTTTTATGTTGTTAGATACCCAAGTGCCTGTGTTGCTGACTCAAAATCGGTTGTTAAAGAGTCTGCCTCAACACGAAACAAAAATTGTGTGTCTGGATGCAGATTGGGATTTAATTGCACAAAATAGCACCCATAATCCCCTCTCCAAAATAACTTTTGAGAACCTGGCATATATCATCTATACCTCCGGTTCTACTGGCAAAGCTAAAGGAGTGATGATTCAGCATAGCAGCCTGATTAGTATCTATCTAGCTTGGGAAGAAACTTATCAACTTCGCTCTGCATCTAGTTGTCATCTTCAGATGGCAAATTTCTCCTTTGATGTATTTACAGGAGACTTCATTCGTGCCTTATGTTCTGGTGGAAAGTTGGTTTTGTGTCCCCGCGAATTCTTACTAGAGCCGCCAAAGCTTTATGAATTGATGCTCCAGGAAAGAATTAACTGTGCGGAATTTGTTCCGGCTGTTTTGAGGAGCTTAGTTCAATATGTGGAGGATAACAAAAAAACTCTCGATTTTATGCGGCTGCTAATTTGTGGCTCTGATAGTTGGTATGTACAAGAGTATGAAAAAATTCGCCAATTTTGTGGAAGTCAGACGCGACTAATTAATTCTTTTGGCTTGACAGAAGCTACAATTGATAGTTCTTATTTTGAAGGGACAGCTAATTTATCTGTTGAGCAGTTAATACCGATTGGGCGTCCCTTTGTCAATACTCAACTTTACATTTTAGACTCCCATTTACAGCCACTACCTATCGGAATCCCTGGCGAATTGTACGTTGGAGGTGCTGGCTTGGCGCGGGGTTATCTCAACCGTCCTGAGTTGACACAAGAGAAGTTTATTTCTAATCCGTTTGGAGTAATAACCTCACCCCCTAGCTCCCTCTCCGCAAGCAAAGAGGGGGGGCAAGAAATCGGTAATGAGCCAGAGTCCCGTCTCTATAAAACTGGAGATTTAGCGCGGTTTCTGCCTGATGGGAATATTGAGTTTATTGGCAGAATGGACTATCAAGTAAAAATTCGCGGCTACCGGATTGAGCTAGGAGAAATTGAGGGGGTGTTAAGTCAACATCCTGCGGTGCGTGAGGCTGTGGTGTTAGCTGGCGAGAATGAACCAGAAAACCAACGCTTGATTGCTTATATAGTGAGCAATATTAGTAATGTTGAATTAGGACAAAGGCACGGCTGCAAATCCCTACAAGATTCAGAATTAATTAAAGAATTGCGTAGTTTTTTGAAGGAAAAGCTACCGCATTATATGGTGCCATCGGCTTTTGTGTTGTTGGAAGCTTTACCACTAACACCGAATGGTAAATTAGATAGGCGATCGCTTCCAGTTCCAGATCCCACTCGTTCCCAAGTCGAAGCAGCTTACACCGCACCTCAAACCACAACGGAAGAAGTTCTGGCGAGAGTTTGGTCGCAGGCTCTGGGAGTTGAGAAAATTGGCATTCACGATAACTTCTTTGAGTTAGGTGGAGATTCTATCCTGAGTCTTCAGATAATCTCTAAAGCGCGTGATGCAGGACTTCAGATAAGTCCAAAACAAATTTTTCAATATCAGACGATTGCAGAGTTAGCGGCGGTAGCAGGTACAACCCAGACGACGATTGAAGCTGAACAAGGTATCGTAACTGGAACGGTATTTTTAACACCCATTCAACAATGGTTTTTTGAGCAAAATCTACTTGATGCTCACCATTGGAACCAGGCAGTTTTGCTAGAAACCAGGCAAAAATTGGATGTTACTGGGTTGGAGAAGTCAGTACACGCATTACTGAAACATCACGATGCACTTCGATTGCGTTTTGTTAAGGATGCATCCGGTTGGCAACAGTTTTACGCTGATGTTGATGAAGTAATACCACTCATCAAACTTGATTGTTCTAACCTGTCAGAAACTCAGCAAAAACAAGCGATTGAAGATACGGCTAATGAACTTCAAGCCAGCTTAAATTTATCTGAAGGGTCGCTGATTCGAGTTGCTTTATTTGAGCTTGGCGACAATCAGCCGAACCGCTTGCTGATTGTCATTCATCACTTAGCGGTCGATGGTGTTTCATGGAGAGTTTTACTAGAAGATTTGCAGACAAGTTACGAACAAATCAGTCAAGGCGAATTCATTCAACTTCCAGCTAAAACAACTTCGTTTAAACAGTGGTCTGAACAACTACGAGAATATGCAAATTCAGCCGCATTAAAGCAAGAACTAAATTATTGGCTGACAGAATTACAAAAACCGATTTCTTGCTTACCCGTAGATGCTAACGGAATGAATACAATGGCTACGGCTCAAACCGTATCCGTCAGCTTGAGCCAAGAAGAAACTCAAGCTCTATTACAAGAAGTTCCAAAGGTTTATAACACCCAAATAAACGATGTGTTACTAACCGCTTTGGGACAAGCTTTTTCGCAATGGACAGGGATGGATTCGGTTCTCGTGGATCTGGAAGGACACGGACGAGAGACGTTCTCAGAATCAATCGATTTATCGCGCACTGTAGGCTGGTTTACTTCAGTCTTTCCTGTGCTGTTGAATGTGGGTAAAAATAGCAAACCCGGAGAAGCTTTAAAAGCAGTTAAAGAACAACTCCGCCGGATTCCCAATCGTGGCTTTGGGTATGGTGCATTGCGCTACCTCAGCAGTGAAGAAGTCGCCTTGGCACTAAAAGCATTGCCTCAAGCGGAGGTAACTTTCAACTATCTTGGTCAATTCGACCAAACTTTACCGCCATCCTCGCTATTTAAAATCGCCTCTGAATCTACTGGAAACCTTTACAGCCCACGGGGAAGCCGACCCTATCTATTAGAAATTAATGGATTAGTTGCAGTCGGTC
>NZ_JACJOQ010000455.1:0-12504 GCF_014695635.1 Coleofasciculus sp. FACHB-712
GCAGGGACATTCCACCCCTGTGCATTTAAGCGGATCATGTGGGCGCGGTCGCGCGTCCGTTGCGGCACGGTTTGAGCAACTCGCAACTCGCTTAACATTGAGTCCTCTGCTTCGCTTAAGATAATCCGAATGGGAGCAGGCATAGATTAATGGAAAACTTCGTTTAGGGGCTTTATGCCATCTTATATTTAATTAGTCCCAGCTACTTAATATTAATACAGCAATCCCTTGTGGATTAATTACTAATGAACTTGTTTCCAACGCTTTAAAGTATGCTTTTAAAGAAAATGTGCCAGGAAAAATATATATTAAGCTGTCATTAAATGAAGATAAAAATTTTACACTTGTGGTTGAGGATAATGGTATTGGTTTAGCTAAAAAAATAGATATGAAAAATCCGAAATCTCTAGGGCTTCGTTTAGTTATTACTTTGGTCGATCAGCTTAAGGGAAATATCGAGGTTGATACAAGTCATGGGACAATATTTAAAATCACTTTTAAAGAATTAAATTAAACATTGAGTCCGGCGATCGCTATGAATCTAGCTAAAATTCTAATTGTTGAAAATGAGAATATTGTTGCCTGGGATATACAAAATATTTTAGAAGGGTTGGGATATACAGTTACGGCAATCGCTTCTTCGGGAGCAGAAGCCATTCAACAAGTAGCAGCAACCAATCCGGATCTTGTATTGATGGATATTAGATTGCAGGGCGAGATGGACGGTATAGAAGCATCTGAAGAAATCTATAGTCGCTTCAACATTCCTATCGTCTATCTTACTGCTCATGCAGATGAAACCACATTAAAAAGAGCTAAAATAACCGAGCCATTTGGTTATATTATAAAACCGTTTCAAGAAAAAGAATTAAATGCCACTATTGAAATGGCTCTTTATAAATATAAACAACAAAATAGGTTAGAAAAAGAAAAACAGTGGTTTTCCACAATACTTGAAAGTATAGGAGATTCAGTAATTGTCACCAACGATCGAGGATTGGTGACATTTATGAATCCTCTTGCCGAAGCTTTAACAGGCTGGAAAAAGGAAGATGCTTTTGGCAAAGATGTGAATGAAGTTCTCCAGCTCGTACATTCAGAAAGTCGTGAAGTTACCGAACACCCAATAACCAATGCGATTGAAAACGGTGCGATCGTCAGGTTAGCCGATCGTTGGTTACTCCGTACTAAGAACGGAACAGAAAAATTTATCGGTGACAGTGCGGCACCGATACGAGATGAGGAAGGAAATATTACGGGTGTTGTAGCAGTCTTCCAGGACATCAGCGAGCGCAAAGCTGCTGAATTAGTACTGCAAGAAAGTGAAGCGCGGCTCAGGTTAGCTTTGAAAGCGGCTCACATGGGTACGTGGCACTGGGACATCTTGACCAACTGCATCATGTATTCTGACCAACTAGGGCCAGTATTCGGTCTTCCCCCAGGAAGCCATCATCCAACCTATGAGGATTTTCTTGATGCTGTCCATCCAGAAGACCGCGAGTATGTTGCTCAAGCCGTGGCGAGGGCGGTTGGAGAAGGCGTGGATTATGAGATTGAATATCGAGTTATCTGGCCCGATGGCACCCTGCACTGGGTAGGGAACAAGGGTCAGGTCTACCGTGACGAAACTGGCTGTCCCGTGCGTCTGGTAGGTGTAGCGATGGATATTACCGAACGCAAGCAGGCGGAGGAGAGACTGCGGATGCAAGCCCTAAGGGAGCGGTTAATGGGAGCGATCGCGCAACGCATCCGTCAGTCTTTGCATTTAGAGGAAATTCTCAATACGACAGTGGCTCAAGTGCGAGAATTTCTCCAAACCGATCGGGTGTTAATCTACCGCTTCGAGCCAGACTGGAGTGGGGTTGTGGTCGTAGAAGCTGTAGACGACCGATGGATGTCTATTTTAGGTAGAAGACTTCTCGATCCGCACTTTGCAACTACCTTTGTTTCGTTTTACCAGCATGGTCGCATCCAAGCCACCGACGATATTTATGCAGCCGGGTTAACTCCATGTCACATTGATTTACTGGCTCAGTTTCAGGTCAGAGCTAACTTGGTGGTACCCATCCTGCAAGGGCAACAGTTGTGGGGACTGCTGATTGCCCATCATTGTAGCGGGCCACGACAGTGGCAGCAGTTTAACGTTGATTTACTACAGCAACTAGCAACCCAAGTCGCGATCGCGATTCAGCAATCAGAACTCTATCAACAACTGGAGGCAGCTAACCAACAGTTGCAGCGCTTGGCTTCTGTAGATGGCTTAACTCAAATAGCAAATCGTCGCTGTTTTGATGAATACTTTGACAAAGAGTGGCGGCGGATGGCACGGGAGCAAATCCCGTTATCGCTAATTATGTGTGACATTGACTTTTTTAAAAACTATAACGATACCTATGGTCATCAAGCCGGGGACGAGTGTCTGCGACAGGTTGCCAGCGCGATTAATCGGGTCTTGAAGCGTCCTGCCGATCTCGTGGCTCGTTATGGAGGAGAAGAGTTTGCCATCATTCTGCCAAACACGACTGCTGAGGGGGCGTTTCAAGTCGCTGAAACCATCCGTTTAGAGGTCAAGGCGTTGAAGATTCGCCACATTAATCCTCCCTTCAGTAAGTATGTCACCCTCAGTTTGGGTGTTGCTACTGCTCAGCCTTGGCAGGATGGCTCTTCAGAAACACTAATTGCTGCTGCTGACCAAGCGCTTTATCAGGCAAAAGCTCTGGGACGCGATCGCGTCTGCTGCTAAGAGCCGCTATAACTATCCTGAATCCCTATGGTCTGTAATTTTGGAGTTCAGTATACTTCCAAAAGTATCGTTAATATTATAGCTTTTAAAAACCGTTTCTTCCAATCATGCCAGCTTTCTGATTTTTACTTTTATCAGACAGATTTATAGAGTCTTAGAATTTTATAATTATTTTTTTGATACTAATTTCCCTTATATTCAGACTTTCCCAACCATAAAATTGTTCCTCAAATCAGCCGTAAAGTTGTGCCACTTCTCAAACAGTCCACCGTTAGGAAGCTTCTGGTTGAGCCAAGGCTATTTCAATCTATCGCTAGAGGTGGTAACACTACTCATTCAGTAAAATATTTAGTGGTCTTTTTTGGAAAGAGTACGTTAAAGAGACTATATATAGAGGGTTACAGAGTTTTAAAAGCTTTAGCAAACCTGGTTTTGAGAAGGCGAAAATCTTTTTGGTAATTTCCTGGAACCTTTTGCTTTGGCTAACGACTTTGAATGTAACAAAGCAACTGAAAACCAGAAAATTGAAGGAATTAATTATGAATCGCGCTCTCAAATCCGTAGCTAAGATTTCCGTACTATCTGCACTAGCGCTCGCTCCTGTTTTAATGTCTAGTTTGGATGCTTCTGCAAAACCCACTGGAACACGAGCAAATTATGTCGGAGTTGGTGGTTCTGCTAGCGTTACAAATGGCGGACAAGATGGCGATGCTGCCGCAGTCGGCGGTGTGATTCAAGGCCGCTATGCGGTTCCCAAGACGCCAGTTTCTATTAGAGGTTCCGTACAGTTCACCAACGAAACCAGCACTATCATTCCGATGGTTACTTATGATGTGCCTGTTACCAATAAAGCTAACTTCTACGTTGGTGGTGGCTACGGTTTGCATGAATCGGAAGGCAAACCATCTACCTTCGGCAACCGCAATGCGCCTGTAGTCACGGCTGGCGTCGAAGCAGAAGTTGCCAAGAACGTTGTAGTCTTCAGCGATGCCAAACTGGGAATCAAGCCTTACGAAAACAGTCCTGCTTCTTCTGTTAGCGTCCAGCTAGGAGTCGGCTACGGATTCTAAGATTAACGCTCTCTCTATCGTTCTTGGCGGTGTTTGGTTCGAGATATTTTGACTTAACTGACTTCTAACAAAGTGGGACAGGTTAATAAAGCCTGTCCCACTTTGTTTTTATAGCGGTTCTCACTTGGGTTTGATACACCGCACAGTAGGGTAGCTATGCTAACCTACCGATGGAGCTGATTCAATGGACGGCTTAAGATTGCTTGGCTCAAAAATCGGGTTAGGCACGAAGACTCGACGCTCTTACTTGCATCACTGCATCACTGCATCAAGGTGTGGCAAACCCAAGGGCGTCCTCTGGGGATATCCCTTTCTGCAAGAATTGTTAAAATCTAGGGATTTTCTCACCTATCGCTAAAGATTAAGAATGGTGATAGTACCATGAATGTATACGCCGTAATCCCGATAGATTTTCCGGTGATCCAGTTCAACCGTTCAGCCCCTTAGTTTCCGATGGTTAAATCTCCGATTTCCCCAGTCCAAAAGCTTTCTAAAGTAGAAGGACTCAAAGAACGCAGCAACTTTTTACGCGAACCTGTGGCAACTGAGCTACTGGAAGACACCAACAGCTTCACAGAAGATGCCACCCAGATTCTCAAATTTCACGGATCGTACCAGCAGGATAACCGGGACAACCGGGTGAAGGGTCAGGAAAAAGATTACCAGTTCATGCTGCGTACCCGTAATCCGGGGGGCTTCATTCCACCGCAACTGTATCTGACCTTAGACCGACTGGCTGAGGAATATGGCAATGGAACGCTACGCGCTACGACTCGCCAGGGTTTTCAGCTGCATGGAATTTTAAAGAAAAATCTCAAAGCATCCATCGCTGCCATCATTAAAAACATGGGGTCAACCCTGGGAGCCTGCGGCGACCTCAACCGCAATGTGATGACGCCCCCAGCGCCTTATAAAAATCGCCGGGACTACGAATATACCTGGGAGTATGCCAACAATATTGCTGACCTACTGGCACCGCAAACAGGTGCATATTATGAAATTTGGCTGGATGGCGAAAAGTCCATTAGCGCGGAAGAAAACCCAGAGGTAAAGGCGGCGCGGCAACGCAACGGCAACGGCACCGTCGTCCACGGGAAAGAAGAACCGCTATATGGCGATCGCTATATGCCCCGGAAATTTAAGTGTGCCGTAACGGTACCGGGGGATAATTCGGTTGACCTCTATTCCCAAGATGTCAGCTTGGTGGTGATTACCAACACCGAGGGAGAACTAGAGGGATTTAATGTCTTTGCAGGTGGTGGTTTGGGACGCACCCACAACAAAGAAGAGACATTTCCCCGGATGGCAGATCCCATCGGGTATGTAGAGAAACAAGATATCTACGATCTGATCAAAGCAATTGTCGCCACTCAAAGAGATTATGGCGATCGCGCAAACCGCCGTCATGCGCGGATGAAATACCTAATCGAAGATTGGGGCGTCGAGAAGTTCCGCGCCAAAGTCGAAGAATACTTTGGCAAACCGCTGGCAGCTTTTAAAGAGTTACCGCCCTTTAAATACAAAGATTTCTTGGGATGGAACGAACAAGGCGACGGCAAGCTGTTTCTGGGAATTCCGATTGAAAATGGTCGGGTAAAGGACGAAGGTAACTTCAAGCTAAGAACTGCACTGCGGGAAATCGTGCAGAAGTTCTCGCTACCGATTCGCCTGACACCCAACCAAAACTTGCTGTTTTACGAAATTGACCCGGCGCAAAAAACCGAAATTCAGCAGATTCTTGACCGTTGTGGCGTTCAGGCAGACCCCAATCAACTTGACCCATTGGTGCGCTATTCAATGGCTTGCCCCGCTATGCCGACTTGCGGCTTGGCGATTACCGAATCGGAACGGATCATGCCGGATCTCTTGAATCGGGTTCGGGCGCTGCTGAAAAAAGTGGGATTGGAAAACGAACATTTTATCGTGCGGATGACGGGTTGCCCGAATGGTTGCGCTCGTCCCTATCTGGCAGAATTAGGATTTGTCGGGAGTGCGGCTGAATCTTATCAGATTTGGCTGGGGGCTTCACGCGACCAAACGCGACTCTCTAGAGCCTATATGGATCGGCTGCACATCAACGAGCTAGAAACCGAATTAGAGCCGATTTTCGTTTACTTCAAGCAGTCGCGGCAACCCCAAGAAGGTTTTGGGGATTTCTGCGATCGCGTTGGTTTTGATGCGATTCGTCAATTTACAGTTGACTATGAGTCAGAAGCAGTCTCTCCTCAGTCAGATACTGGGTTGATAAATGAGGTGGTGCTGCCAGAAGAATCAGAAATTGCAGTTGCAGCTAAAATCCGTCGTCGAATCAATGTCCGGGATGATGTTTACAGCCGCTTGAAAGCAGAAGCAGCCCGTCAGGGTAAGCCCATGACTCAATTGGCAACTGAGGTAATCGAAGCTTTCTTGCAGGCGAATCAAAAGCCTAACGAGTAATCCGGCTGGCGACTCAGTAATCTTAAAGTCTGGTTGATTCCCCTAATTTCCCAGAACCCCAACCCTTTCCCGCTTGCGGGGAGGGGTTCTTTATATGATGGGCAAGTAGACGGATTTGAGATGAGTCTTCAATCATTCAACTCAGCCGTAACAAAACGCCCGGAGAGACTCTACCTCCGAGTTACATCTAGGGATTGATGGATCTAGTAGCAGAAAATACCAAAATTTCAACATCAAGGATTAAAAAATCAATTCTGCATTTGTGGATTCGCGATGCAGATATGGCAATCGGAGGGAAAAATGACTGTAGCTGAAAATAAGCGTGCTGTGGGGGTATTTTCTAATCGTCAAGATGCAGAAACTGCACTCGATGAAGTTAACAAAACTGGCTTCCCAATGGATAGGGTTTCGGTAATTACCACACAAGCAAAACCTGACGATCAACTTGCCGGTGCGAATATGAGCGATCGCATTGGTGATGAAGCTAGCGTCACTGCTGCCACAAAAGCCAACGCAAATACTAACGTTGGGCTGTTTGGTGGCATATTCACCAGTCTTAGCACTTTAGCAGTTCCTGGTGTGGGGGCTGTAATGGCAGCGGGTGGTCTGGGCTTGACACTAGCCGGTACGATTGCTGGTGTTGGGATTGGAACAGCGGCAACGAATCGCCTGATTGAGGCATTAACCGATCTCGGCATTCATGAAGATGACGCTAAAGTTTATAGCGATCGCCTGTTCTACAATTACTATTTGGTAATTGTGGATGGAACAGACGAGGAAATCGCCAAAGTTGAAGGAGTTTTTCGCGAGCGGGGAATTCAGGATTGGGCTGTTTATAACCGACCCAACGATTCACCTGTTTTGTCCTAAATTTCCAAGAATACCAAGATCCAATTTTCACCAAGTTAGGTGAATCTAGATTTGAGAAAGTTTCACTAAACTTTTCTCAAATCTATTTTGTCCTTACTTTTTTGTTGATCGGTAGTGGGGAATTGTGCCCTAACTTTCCCCCTAAACTGATTGCTCAATCAATTCCTACGATGGTTGCGGTGATTGTTGGATCGGAATCTCGATCGCAAATTCTGCTCCTTGTCCGGGTGCCGAAATGCACCGCAACTGTCCCCCATGTGTCTCTGTCACTATCTGATAGCTAATTGCTAATCCCATCCCGGTTCCCTTTCCAACCGCCTTGGTGGTGAAGAAGGGGTCAAATAACCGTTGCTGAATATCTTCAGCAATCCCCGCTCCATTATCTGCAATCCGGATCGCAATTTGTTTTGATGCCAAAACTTGCGTGCGAATTGTAATTCGACCGGGGTTGGCTTGCAGGTCTTGATAGCTACGCTTGAAGTTAAACTCCTCTATGGCATCAATCGCATTGCTGAGGAGGTTCATAAATACCTGGTTGAGTTGTCCGGCATGGCACTCAATTTTAGGTAACTGACCATACTCCTTGACAACTTCAATGGCTGGATGATCTGGCTTTGCCTTAAGACGGTTTTGCAAAAGCATCAGCGTGCTATCAATGCCCTGGTGAATATCCACATCCTTGACTTCTGATTCATCCAAACGGGAAAACACACGCAGCGAGTAAACAATATCACGAATACGCTGAGCGCCAACTTGCATCGAGGCAAGGAGTTTGGATAAATCTTCTTTGAGAAATTCCAGTTCCATGTCCTCTGCTTTGTCTTGAATCTGGGGCGTGGGCTGAGGATACTGCTCTTGGTACAGCTCAATCAACTCTAGTAAATCTTGGATGTAAGAGCTGGCATGAGTAAGGTTGCCGTAGATGAAGTTAACTGGATTATTGATTTCGTGGGCAATGCCTGCCACCATCTGACCCAAACTAGACATTTTCTCGCTCTGCACCAGATGGAGTTGGGTCTGGTTAAGTTTGCTCAGCGTTTGGTTGAGCAGTGTAATCTGTTGTTGGGTTTGGTTGTAAAGCTGAGCCTGAGTAATGGCAACTGCTAACTGATCGACAACTGCTTTGAGTAATTCCCGATCTAGTGGACTTAGGGAATGAGCGTGCAACCCAATGAGATAGCCGCAGCAGCCATCTAAAAGCGGGATAGGGAGTGCAAGGTAGGCGTGAGCTTTTAACTGTAGAGGTGTTTGCTCTAACTCAGCATCAACAAACAACAGATGAAGTGCTTCTGTCTGCTGTAGACAAGCTGCTATGTCTATAGATGAATTGGATTGAAACTTTCTTGGCTGAATCGTCAATGTTTGGGCGTGAGAGTCGCCAACCAGCTCAAGGGTTTGGGATTGGGGATCGTACCAGCCAAACAGCACTCTATCAAACTGTGTTAAGGTTGCCAGTTCTGTTACCGTCGTCTGAACAATGGTTTGTAGCTCTAAAGATTCTCGGATACGACGCACCAAACGGTTGAGTAGAGCTTCCTGTTCGGCACGAGTGCGAGTTTGCTCAAACAGCTGCACCTGTCGCCATGCACCCATTAGGGCAATCAGCAACAATCCGCCTAAAACGGTCGCTAGGAGGTTGAGTGCGCCTAAGTTAGATTCGATATTCTGGCGAGGAATAACCAGTGCAATTGACCAATCCGCTTCTTTTAGGGGTACGTAGGCAACGTAGTTCCAGCTGTCATTGACTCGTATTAGTTTAATCCCTGCTTGTTTGGCAACCATGTGCTGGGCGATCGCTGCCAGTGCCGGATTGGAAGATTGTAAGAAGCTGGGTGCCTCATGCTCTGCGGAGCCAATCATCTTGGGGTCAGGATGGGCAATCGCCACCCCTGTGGAGTTGAGTGCAAAGGCATAGCTGCCAGCTCCCTCTTGGAGCCTGCTGACTACCTGAATCACTCGGTCAACTTTAATCGCTCCACCCATTGCTCCCAGCACTTGAGTCCCTGAATCCCCCATAATTGGAGCGCTGATATTGATTTGTAGAAGGCCTGTGGTGCGACTGACTACGGGATTCGCGGCACTGACTTGCCCTGAAATTGCCTTGATAAACCATTCCCGGTCTTTAATATTTTTGCGATGAGGACCGACGCTGGTATTCGCACCCCAACCCTCGGAGTTGACAATTGACAGCTGGTGAATTTCTTTAAACCGTTGCAATTCCGACTTTAAATAAGGCTGGGCGACTGACCAATCTATAGAGCGCACGAGGGGACTGTTCGCCAGCATCTCTACCTCAGTCTTCCGATTAGATAGCCACTGGTCAATCTCATCTCGTCCCTGCTGGACTTTCAGTAAGGCTTGTTGCTGGAGGTTCTCCAGAATCAGTCCCCGCACAACCTGATAGCTAACTACAGCGATCGCACTCACCCCCAAAGTTGACCCTGCCAGTATCGATAAAACAATTAGGTCACGAGGTTGCCATCTTTGCTTGTAGCGATGCTGCTTTTTTGGCAGCCTTGACCAAAACGCTTTAGAAAAATTGAATTTCCCCAATTTGGGAAATGCTTCCCGGCTACTTTTTTGGCTAGCTGAGTTAGCCTGGTTGTTTAGGATGGACACTCTTACTGCTACCTGCTATCGACTTGAGAAATAGGAGATTTCCAAGGAATTTAAGATTGAAAAAGTTGAAAGAGTTCAATGTTATGCTCCACAATCAGCTAGTTTTCTCTAAGAATCATATGGAGATGTTCTGCTCTCGCAACTCTTTTACCTGTAAATTTAGATACTACCATCGGATAATTGAACCAGCATTGGCACAATTGCTGAATCTTCATCCTGTTAAAAGTCTCAAGTTTAAAGGTCAATTGAATAAATTCGATTCTTCCTCAAGTCGCGAGCAATGAGCGTGTCGAGGGAACTCAAGCTCAGTGCGGCTTAGGGTTAACAATGGATTCGCAAGTTAAGCTCGCATCTTTTCCCTTTTCGGGCAGGGCATTGGGAAAGGATACCTATATTTTCCAGCTTTACAGATATATCGCACATTCTGCACCCCTACTGTCACAATCGGTTATTTCGGTTTTTTTTCCTAACAAAGGTGATTTCTTATACAAAAAAATGTAAATATGTTTTGCGATCGCAAGCCCAAAATTTTTAAATGTCGAAAATTCGGAGTATGGCAGTTTAGGTTGTGGAATGGGGGTTAAATCAGCGTGCAGATAGCGGCTGGTTGTGCAAGCAGCATTCTTCCGCTCCAGGGTCGCCTGCATTAGATGCTACGAGGAGAGATCGCCTGTGAAAATTGACCTGTTCAAAGACAGTTACTTAGTGATAAAAATCCTTTCAGTCAATGACTAGGAAGGGAAGAGGATGAAGAGAAACTAGCCCCATTCTGGCTAATAGATGGAAGGATATCGCACCGGCTATCGTTCAATTTTACGCATTAAGATAGAGGGATTTGTGCCCAAGAACCACACTTGAACAGCTAGAGGTGGCGGGGTTAGTCCGTGAGACTCGCCCGCGGCTTGAACTTTCACAGGAAAAGTTCGCAACGCTACTTGGGGTATCGTTCCATAGTGTGAATCGATGGGAAAACAAACGAACGTGCCCCTTACCACTCGGTTGGAAGCAGATTGAAACACTGCTGCAATCATAATGGGGGAACAGGTCGAAGACGACTAGCCAGGTATTTCGAGGAGCAGGAGTTGCGCCAGTGACATTTGCAGACAAAGGAAGGGCTGCTGACAGCATTTTTGTTACAGGCGGCGAAATGGGGAATTTGATGCGATCGCTCGATTGGTCGCAGACTCCCTTAGGAGATGTAACCTACTGGCCCCAAAGTTTGCGGAGCGCTGTCAGCATTTTGCTGCCTTCAAAAGCTCAGATTTGCCTGTTCTGGGGAACTGAATTGATCGCGCTCTACAACGATGCTTATCGCCCTGCTTTGGCATCGAAGCATCCTTGGGCGCTGGGTCGCCCCGCCCGTGAGCTGTGGAGCGAAGTTTGGGACGCGCTCAAACCCTTGCTTGAGGGAGTTGTCACGACTGGAGAAGCCTTCTGGGCGCGAGATTATTTGTTCTTTCTCAATCGCTACGGGTACAGCGAGGAAACTTACTTTGATGTCTCGTATGACCCCGTGCGGGATGAGAGCGGGGAAGTCGGCGGCATTTTTTGCATCGTTAGCGAGACAACCGGGCGAGTTCTGGGCGATCGCCGCTTACAAACATTAAGCTTACTGGCGAGCAAAACAGCTCAAGCCAAGACGGTTGAAGCTGCCTGTAGAACGGCAATTCAGGCTTTAGCCACCAATGCTCACGATATTCCGTTTTCCCTGCTTTATCGAGTGGCGGCAGATGGCAAGCAAGCGACTCTGGTGGAAACGGCTGGATTCGAGGCGGAAACCTCAGCAACGCCAGCAATCGTAGACCTGACTCAAGACAATGACGGATGGGGATTGAGACGAATTCATCAGACTGGGCAAGCCGTTATTGTTGATGTAGCAACTCGCTTCGGGGTGTTACCGAAGGGAGCCTGGGATAGGTCGCCTGCTGCTGCCTGGGTTGTGCCAGTGACCCAATCGGGACAACCTCAGATTGTTGGGTTTTTGGTGTTGGGAATCAATCCCCATCGAGCCTTTGAGAATGAGTACCGAGAATTTTTTGATTTGGTGGCAGGCAATGTCACGAATGCGATCGCGAATGCCCGCGCGTTTGAAGAAGAACGCCAGCGAGTCGAAGCACTGGCAGAACTGGATCGCGCCAAAACGTCCTTCTTCAACAATATCAGCCACGAATTCCGTACTCCCCTGACGCTGATGCTATCGCCGCTAGAGCAGACGCTAGCCGAATTAAAGGGAAACATTCCGACCAAAGCGCGATCGCAACTCGAAATGGTGCAGCGCAATGGGAAGCGCTTGCTGAAGCTCGTCAATACGCTGCTCGATTTTTCGCGCATTGAAGCCGGACGCACTCAGGCAAACTACCAGCCAACCGATTTAGCAACCTATACGGCTGAATTAACGAGTCTATTTCGTTCTACCGTTGAGCAAGCGGGACTGAAACTTACGGTTGATTGTCCTCCCTTGCCGGAACCGATTTATGTAGATCGGGATATGTGGGAGAAGATTGTGTTGAATCTGCTCTCCAACGCCTTTAAGTTCACGTTTGAAGGAGAAATTGCGGTGGTTCTGCGTCCGGTCGGCGACCATGTGGAACTGATGGTGCGTGATACGGGGACGGGTATCCCAGCCGCCGAGCTTCCCAAACTGTTTGAGCGATTTCATCGCGTTGAGGGGGCACGGGGACGCACCTTTGAAGGTACAGGAATCGGGCTATCGTTGGTGCAGGAACTCGTGCAGTTGCAAGGTGGAGCGATCGCTGTTGACAGTAC
>NZ_JACJOQ010000456.1:0-1789 GCF_014695635.1 Coleofasciculus sp. FACHB-712
TTCGGGGCGTTCCTGTATAACGTTTCTCAGTTGAGTGCAGTATATTGCGGTTTCTAACAAGTAGGGACATGGCATTGCCATGTCCCTACTGATGTATTGCACCCAGTCCTTGAATTGCTTTTGTCTTAGGTAAGAAGGATTGAGCCTAAGAAAATGTTGTCACGTCGATCAATAATCAATCGTTCGTTGCCCCTGACGTTTCCACCACGATGTCTGACTTCTAGACGGTTGAAGCAAACGTTGCCCAACTTGCCGAACATTACTGGGTTGTTGAGCATACATTGCTTTAAGAACCTGAGCCGGATCTACATAGTTATCGCCATACTTTAATCCCCAGTGGAGATGAGGGCCAGTAGTGCGCCCAGTCATCCCTACCCGACCAATCCGGGCACCTGCTGGCACTTGTTGCCCTTCCCAAACTACAAGACCCCCGCTGCGATCGATGAAATAACGACCGCCATTGGCGGTTTCCACGCTCCCTTTCATGTGACAGTAGACGTGACGCCACGCGCCGGACTCGACAGTAATTGAGGTGCCGCAAAGTCTATCTTGTGAGACTTTCACGACTTTTCCTGCCCACCAGTTACGAATGTAACTTCCTTCAGGTGCAGCAATGTCTAAACCCCGATGGAATTCCAAACCCCCAGAACCAGAAGGAGAGCGACGGTAGCCAAATGCAGAAGTATAGCCTTGAAAATTTTCAACTGGGAAAGATGCCCCTTGCCAACTATTGCCAGTTAAGGCCGAACTTGCTCTAACTTCCAATGCCTCAACTGATTTTGGCTGTAATTCTACTGCTGGCATTAACCAGGCTAAAGGCAGCCCTAATAAAAATAGAAATCGTCTTGGATGGAGAAAGCGGTTTTGAAGGTTTTGTGGTACGGACCCTTGCTGCATTGCTTTACTCTTCGTTTGCCCAAATTAAGATCGATAACCGAGAACTGTGGTGCTTATCTACGCAGCCAATTAACCGAAAGATGTTACTTTAGATTGCTGCCGTGTCAAGTTTGACAGTCAAGCCTTTGGCTGGGGTCTGTCTCTGGGTGGAAATTGTCGGCACTTCAAAACTTTTTCCGGTAGTGAGGAACAACCTATATTCACGGATTCTTGACTTTTGTTAAAATCCCTGAAGAGTAACTACTATAGTGTTGTAAAACCCATGCTGATTGAAATTCTACCGTTTAGATTCGAGCTGAATGCGACCGCGATCGCGGGTGCAGGTCTATGGTCGCTGGCTTTATATCTCGGTTGCTCTCCGGTCAGCGAATGGGTGATGGAGCAAATTAATCGCTGGTTTAACTTCGCTGAGCGATCGCTCTACACTTCACAAGAAGAGTTTGACAGAACCCGCAAGGGTAGAGAAGCTCAAAACGCTTTCTATGCTTCTATTTTCAGCATTGTGCCTTTTTTCCTGATTGGCGCAGTTTGCAATTACGGGGTAGAACTTGGCTTAGGGCGCAGTTGGGCAATCAGTATGGGAATGCTGGCTTGTGTCGGTTGCGGGATTTACGAACTAGGGCGTCGTAGCGCTTAAAAATTAAGCATTTTGCATTTCTAACTCCTCACAAACTAGCTTTGCCAGTTTTTGGGCAGCACCTGCTTCACCTCGAATGCTGCGGAGGCGATCGCGCATTTCCTGCAATTTTTCAGGATGATTTAAATAGTCCAAAGCAAATTCTGCAACTTCTGCCGCTTGTAGTTTACCTAGTAATTCTGGAACTATCTGGGTTTTTGCCCAAATATTAGGCCAAGCATATAAACGCCCTTGTTCCATGACTTTTTGCATGAT
>NZ_JACJOQ010000457.1:0-5038 GCF_014695635.1 Coleofasciculus sp. FACHB-712
AAAGGCTAGCGCAGCGGCTCGAAAAAAGGCTAGCGCAGTGCTAGAGCCGAGCGCAGGGTGACATTTAAATCGGTGTTGGGGTTAACGACAACAACATCAACTCGTTTTTTGCCCAACAGCAGTCCGCCTAAGGCACCTAAACCAGCACCTCCCAAAATTTCTTCAGTTGCGATCGCTCTGTCTCCAGTCAAAGCACCGATTGCGGCTGCGGCGGCTCCACCAACGGCGGCACCTTTCAAAATGGAACTGGTATTCGTTCCCCGGCTAACTTGTTCGGTGCGAGTAATCACTCTGGAAGAGGCATTGATATACTGCCGTTTCCCGTTGTTGAAAACTAATTCTCTAGCAACAAACTGGGAACCGCCTCTCGTCGCGGGTTGCAGTTGACCAATCACCTGAGTTCCTGTCGGAATTAAGATAGTTCCGCGAGTATTTCTGACATTTGTTGCCACCGTCAGCGTTAAAGGCATCGTTTCCTTCGGAGACACAACGATTTTATTTGCCTTGTTATAGCGCAAGGGGAGGGTTGTGCCTGAAGGAATGCTGACTTGGGAGACGGGTGGAGGCGGAAATTCGTAATATTGGGCAGCAGCAGGCGCAGGCACGACGAAGGGGGCAGCTGCACCGGCGGTCATTGTCAATGCCATGAGTGCAGCGGTTCCTGATTTCCAGCGATTGAAGCGAGACATAGGGAACACTCTCAGCAATTATACGGATAAGGGTCAAGACGCTTCGTTGCTGAATTTGTTTCTTGACAATTGCACTGATTTAGTGCATTGCGAAGGAAAAATAGAGGGCGATGGGGAAAGAACCTCTCCCCATCCCTCCCCGATTCGGGGAGGGAGCTGGAGCGTTCTTATACCATTTCACTTTAGGTCTGTAACAGACGGATTCTGATGTGTAGCATCACCAAGGGAAATTAGGAATTCCCTGTTTAGCGTAGAGCGACGGTAACTGGCAGCTGAGAACCCAGGGTGACAGTCCTCAAATCAAGGCTGGGATTCACGGAAATGACATCAACAGATTTGCGTCCCCAGAATAAGCCAGCTAAAGCGCCCAAGCCTGAGCCACCTAAGACTTCTTCAGTCGCGATCGCTTTGTCGCCAACCAGTGCTGCGATCGCAGATGCAGCGGCTCCACCCAAGGTGGCACCTTTCAAGATTGTGTTGGTTCTAGAACCTTTTTTGATTTGTTCAGTTCTCGTCACAATTTGAGAAGTGGCATTGATTGTCCGAGTCCCATCCAAGGGTAGAACAATTTGTGTAGCAACAAATCGAGAGCCTTGACCAGCGGGTTCCAATTGACCCAGAATCTTTGTTCCTGCTGGAATCAAAGTTGTCCCATAACTGCTTTTAACTGTTGATGAAACTATTAAAGTTAAAGGCACTTTTTCAGTTCGAGATAGCAAGATTTTTTCAGCCGTTCCGTCATATCTAACAGGAATAGAAGCTCCAGAAGAAATTACAGTTTTGGTCTGAGATGGGTTGCTGGCACGAGGAACTGTAGGGACAGGAACATTGATGGGTACAGCGCCAACAGAACCGGCAAATGTGCCCAGAGCCATCAATACCAAAACGCCAGACTTTAAGTTATTTAAGCGTGTCATAAATAGGAAACCCACGAACTTTGTGTATTTTCACTGATACCTTCTTAGAAGGTTGTGGGTTCAAAAAGTTTCTGCAAATTAAAACTTTTTTTGGTGAGATATTAAACGTCAATTAACTGTATCAATTCCTGAAACAGGTAAAACAATCTATCTTCAGTGTGCGATCGCGCTATTCGGGAAGAATTGCAAAAAATGCAAACGCGCTACATCAATCCGCTTTTCCGTTTCTCAATCTCATTGATGGGTAACAACAAAGTGTCCTCTATTTCCTGTCGTACCTCACGACTCACATAACAATCGCTATTCAGGCACTCCACCAGCAAATCATTGGCATCACAATATTGAGACAGGAATTCTTCCTGCTGAGTGCTGAACTGCCAATCATGACCAATATTACGATACTGAATCATTATAGATTGTAGCTGCTTGACCCAAGCCTGACCATTAATTCGCCTCCAATGTTGAAATATATCCCAATCACCATCAGGGTCAGGTCGTTGATTTTGAATATCTTTTAGAGCTTTTTTAAGTTCACCGTCAAGAACAATTTCGCTGCTCTCTCCTCGGTAGTCCACTACAGAATACTTATCATCCAAATTTAAGTCATCAGCATTAACATTAAACTCATAGTCAATCAACAAATCATAAACACCAGGAACTTCTAAATCAGGGTGAAGATGTTCCACTTCATGAAACACTCTAAAAATTCTCTTATCGATAGTATGGGCGCTTATTCTATACCTAAAAGAACCATATAATGCAAGATCAATGTAAGCTGCACGAATAGCAGCAGGCTTGTAGGGAAGCTGAATCGAGCCAGATTTATGATCAAGCCAAATTAAGAACTTTTGCAACTTATTATCAGTAGCTACAATAGCGTCAACCTGCTGTTTCATTAACAGCAATAAGCGATCTGCACTTGGTGACATCCCAACCGCTAGCAAAAAGACTTCCTGCCAGCGTTGCTCAGTGATGTGGTTAACCAGATTTTGCAACCTCTCCTCTAATGGCTGGGTTCCAAAAACAATTTCTCTAGCAGTGAAATACTCGTGAAATGTCAGATGGGAAAAGGAATAAATCCCTTTAGCCCGTTCCACTACTAGACCATGATGATGCTCAATTGAGCGCAAAACTAACTCACTATCCAGTTGCAATGCTTCTGGGTCAGTATTGGCATCGGGTAAATTACGGATGTAATCTGTGATGTATTGCTCGGCTGTTTTTTGCTTGAAGAAATAATCACCATCCTCAAACGTAGTTAGGGCGATTTTACTGAGTAAATCTTCCTTACGCTGGATTGATAGCTTTTTGTAAACTTGATCGCGTTGAATTCCGCGCTTAGCATCCCATTTTTTCAGCAGCGCATCCAGCCCTTCTTTATATAGCTCAGAACGATTCGCCGGAAAATCCCCTGACTCTTCAAATGCCAAACATAACAGCGTCAGCAGTAGCGGACTGGCGGCTAGTTGTTTGATTCGGTTATTGTCTTCGAGGCGTTTAATAAAAGTTTCTGGTTTTACAGCTTTATTCTTAAACCAGTTATTTGCAAAGGTAGCAATTTGTTCATCATCAAAATCGGCAACTTCTACCTCTGTGAATTTCTCAAAGGTATATTCTCGCGCTGCTATCCGGCAGGTCATCACAAAGTGATTGTCACGATATTGGTCAGAGAAATCACGAATCTCCCTTAAGACGCGCTTATTGTCTTCCTCTCTAACTTCATCTAGCCCATCGAGTAAAATCAATGCCCTGCTGTGTTCAATTACATCTTGTAGAGACGCGATAACCCTTGCCTCTACAACGCCGCAGCCCACGGATTGCTGAGTGATGTATTCCAATAAACTCGGTATATTAGCGGCTTCAGCAAAGTCTTTGAGGGTGACAAAAATCGGCACGCGATCAGTCTGAAAGTTACCCTGATTGCACTGAATCGCTAAATACTTCAAAAATGTGGTTTTACCAGCCCCTGGCTTTCCCAAAATCATCAGCTTGGTATGTTTCTTGACGGCATCCAGTCCGGAGATTCGTTTTTCAGTAATTTTGCCCAGCCCAAAGCGCTCAACATCCTTAAAGTCGCACTCTTGTAGTAATTCAGGGATCTCTTTGCGCCTGCGCCCAGTAATTTTCTCCAGAATGTTGACGTTGGTGTAGATATCATTCAACCCAATGGGGTGAGTCATATCTAGCACCCGCATTGTGCCGCAGGGTTCTTGAATGATAGGTTTTATCTTTTCGCGTACCTCTTGCACCAACGCATCGATATCAATGCTTTTATCTTGATTAGCTGCTGCTTCTGGTTCGCTGGGCGGCTGGGCAACTATTTCTTCCCACTCAAAACCCAGCTTTTCGCAAATCTGCTCAAAATATTGGCGGTCAATTGGCCTACCTTTAAAGAATTTGTCAGCGGTTTGGCGACTCATGTCTAAATCTTTTGCTAAAGCCTTCTGAGTTAAGTTGTTCTGTCTCAGAACTCTTCTTGCTCTCTCAATACCTTCTGGTGATGCCTGGAGCGATCGCCCTGTCATATTTCCACTGCAAATATTTCGTCTATTTTACTCACCTAAATCGGTGCCAATTGCCAAAGTCATACAACTCATACACAAAGTCATAACTTCTCTAGCTCATACACACGCTCGATCGCAGCCATCGTGTCGAGATGATGGAAGAAACGAGATGGAAGGCTAAATTATGACAGCATTTATACTTAATGTCTTACTTGCAATGTTAATTGAAGAGTCTACTAAGGCAGGCTTCCGGAAGCTTAAAAAAAGTAAGGCTGTCAGACGCCGGATTTCGGTGTTGTGGTTTTGTCTCTACATCAAATGGCGATCGCGCAAATAATCAACCGGGCGAATGGAATTCGCGGCTACACAGACGAAACCCGCCTGCGCGGGTTTGAGTTTTTTAGGATGATGGGTGTGATGCGATCGCGTAACCTAGCCTTGAAAGCGCGAATTGATAAGTTAGCACTTTGCGATCGCATTCTCTACATACCAAAGAAACAGATGACAAAAGCAGAAATCTTGGCAACACTTAGCAGATGACAACTGAAGAAGGTTTGGAAATTATTGCAGTGGCTTCTCGAATGATGCGGGAAGAAATAGAACAGAAGGATAGGCGCAAAGCCGAGATAGAGCAATAGCTAGCAGCATTTCTAAAACCCGCGCAGGCGGGTTTCGTTTGTATAGCCGCGAATTCCATTCGCCACGGATATTTTGATTCAGCAGAAATTTTTACATCAAATTCGGTCTTAATTGCCAAAAACCTGATTTTTCAACCGCTAAACTAAACAATAGTGCAGATGTACTGCTACTTCTCGTAAAAGGTATGGCGCTATAGCCTGAATGATCCCACAGCAACTGGTTCTCAAAAATTTCCTCAGCTACCGCGAGGCTACCTTAGAGTTTAGCGGTCTACATACCGCCTGTATTT
>NZ_JACJOQ010000458.1:0-13434 GCF_014695635.1 Coleofasciculus sp. FACHB-712
TTGACCGTCATGCTGCTATTCGTGTTATTTGCTCTAGTGCGGACAAAGATATCTGTGACGCCTTGGGTAAATTTCGATGTGTAATCGTAAGCTAAAGTTTGGTTTCCAACTTTGTAGGTAACGATCTTTGTGAGTGCGTCGTAAGCCAGAGTGAAAGCATCCACTCTTCCGCTTTGCCAGTAATTTGAACCTGTTAATTCCTGTTGTTTTTGTACCGCAAAATTAGTGCTTCCCGTATCATCGTGAAGATCGAGTTCGTAAGTGCTGTTATTGCTACTGCCAATCCGGCCCTCCGCAACAAACAATAAATCTACATTTAAATTTTTAAAGGCTTGGTCGGTTTCTAAATAACTTAAAGAAATTGCTTTTGCGTCAGCAGGAGCCGATAATATTCCTAAAGTGGCAACGAATAATCCAATAAGTGTTTTACGAATAGCCATTTTTTTTATTCCCTGGTTTGGGTAAGTGCAGCACGGTATATCAGGATTTATCTTTACGTCCCCGATTGCCGTTCTTGGGTTGGCGCTACTTTTTTAGCATAAATGACTCATGCCAATAACCGCTACTAAAAACAGCCTATTTTACGGAAACTTTATCGCTATAGTTTATATTTTGAAGTTATGGAAAAACCTGGATAAAAGCATTTCATTTTCGATAGCTTGGGATGGCAAAAAACCTTTGTTTCAATAAAAATACGGTAGTTAATTTTTTAAAATACTAAAAAAACGGATTAATTGTAATTCTACGGATAAGCGCTCTATGTAAAATCTCGTAAATAGTTGCAACCATCCATCCTCTGGTAGGATTTGATTTTTATAGGGATACAAAGAAATACTTCCCACTCCGTGAACGAAGAGCGATTCCACGGACAATCGTGAAGCGATCGCGTCCCTCAAGCTGTTCCAGTCATGCTGGATATCTATTTCACAACCAGCGCCAAGAGAAATGAATTAAGTTGAATTTGTGCAGTTGAATGTTAACGCAACTGTCAAACCTGCCTCTGCCTTTCGGAATAGATAATAGAGGTAAAAGGGAAAAAAAAGCAGCGATCCCTTAAAAACGCGAGTTTTTGTGGATTTTAGGCTTGTAAGTCAAAAATTTTGTAGATAACATGGGAACTAGACTTAAATAAGCTTTTTAGGCGGTTATGCCGCTAGTTTTTTATGGACATTCAGTTAATCAATATCGGTTTTGGTAACATCGTGTCTGCAAACCGAGTGGTTGCCATTGTCAGTCCAGAATCTGCGCCCATTAAACGGATTATCACCGACGCCAGAGATAGAGGGCAGTTGATTGATGCAACCTATGGGCGTCGCACTCGCGCGGTAATTATTACCGATTCCAGCCACATCATTCTCTCCGCCATTCAGCCTGAAACCGTTGCTCATCGCTTTGTGATTGGCAAAGACGTGAATGCCAGCAACAATTAAGGCAATAGGCATTTTCACGGGTGACAGGAGCATGAAAACTGGCAGGCTGATTGTTTTGACTGGGCCGAGTGGCGTAGGCAAAGGTACTTTGCTGCGATCGCTCTTGCAGCGTCATCCGGAACTGTATTATTCTGTATCCGCGACGACTCGCGCCCCTCGTCCCGGCGAAATTGAGGGAAAACACTATTATTTTGTTAGCCGCAACCAGTTTGAGCAAATGCTGGAAGCTGGTGAATTACTGGAGTGGGCTGAGTTTGCTGGTAACTGTTATGGCACCCTACGACGACAAGTGGAGGAGCAAATCCAGCAGGGTCAGTGGGTGATATTAGAAATTGAACTAGAAGGGGCGCGGCAGATCAGACAAAATTTCCCAAGCGCCCTACAGATTTTTATCCTACCGCCTTCCGTCAGCGAACTAGAAAATCGAATCCGAGGACGCGGGCAAGATTCAGAGGTGGCGATCGCGCGACGGCTTAACCGTGCCGAAGCCGAAATTGCTGCGGCGAGTGAATTCGATATTCAAATCATGAACGACGATCTGGAAAAAGCCCTGAATCGTATCGAAGCCGCTATCTTCACACCGGCAAGCTGTTGAATTTTTTCCCGCTTTAAATCACAAAGGCGATCGCTTTTACAACTGAAAGCGATCGCCTTTTTCTAGAGCTGGAAAATTGGAATAAAGATAAAAATTAGGCTCAAAAAGTTCCCTATTGACTCTTAAATATATCTTGAGATAGATATGGAATTTTTGATTGTAGGCAAGTCCGAAAAATCAGTTTGCATCATTGTGTTTAATAACATGCGGAAGGAAAACGACCTTCACAGACTGATTTAAAGGAAAAGAACTACTATGCGCCTTGGATCTCTTAAAGTAATTGGTGGATGTGCCACAACGGTTACGCTACTAGCCCTTGCAGTAGGTTTGTCCGTCCCCAAAAATTTAGCTGAACCTTCTCAAGATGGTAACAAATTTGCTCCCAGAACTGTCGCACCAGAACAAGCGGGAGGTGTTACGGAAGCTCAGACAGCCCGCGAAGCGATAAAAGCTAGGGTTGGTACGGCAAATGCTCTCGGTGCAGGTATCGCTGGCACGGCGACGGATGATGGTCGGGTTTATAACGTCCTGAGTACCGTGAACATTCGCTCTTGTCCCAGTACCAGCTGCCGTATCCTGCGGGTCGCTAGACCCGGAGCTGATGTTCTCAACGATCCTAGCGGAGGTACTCAGCAAGGCAATGGTTATACTTGGATTCGCGTAACTTACGGATTTAATTCTACCAATGCTTGTGATAGCAATCGCGCTCAAGGATGGATGATCGTTAATCCTCTCGCTCCTGGAAAGGTTCGCGTAACAAAAGGGCCGTTAAATGTTCGGTCATCGCCATGTTCGGGTCGCATTATTAAAACTTTACCCACTGGCACAACTCTAGACTTCCATCCAGACCAAAACCAATGGAGCAACAAGTGGTATAAAGTTGTTGTTCCTGGGGCGACACCAGGGCCTTTGGGCTATGTTGATGGTTGGGACTTCGCGGATGTCTACTAATATCGGTTCCAAATAATCATTGCTATTTAATCTAAAAGAAAGCGGGTAAGCAGTTGCTTACCCTCTCTCTTTTAAATAGCAAAGCGAATCGCTAATCGCTTATTCCCAAGCATCTAAATCAAGTGCGCGAGAGCCACCGCGTTCTAGCTGACCTAAAAGACTTTTGAGTTGCGACCAAACTAACATGCCAATAAATAGAGTGAGTGGCATCGAAGTCCCAAAAGACAGCCATCCAGGAAAGCCAAAAATCTCTAATCCAGCTACTAGAAACAGACAGATTCCGCCACAAATTCCCAAGAATGGCAACTGTAATTGTATCCCTTGCATCTGAGCCAAAGTCCGGGTAGAGCGGTTCTTCGACCATTCCCGCACTTGCTGTTTGAGGGTGGCTTCAAAAGCAAGACCACAGGTTATTCCAGCAAACAAACCGAAAACAAGTAAAAAATACGGCGGATCTGGGAAATAGTACACTAAAAACTCCTAATGGGTAACGGGTAAATGGGCAACGGGGAATCGGTAATGGAAGATTTACCAATTACCGCTATGTGCAACTTTTTCTCAGCCTCTAATTTATCAGGGGTTGGGGCGATCGAAATGTCAAGCAAATTTTGTCAGCTCCCCCAATCCCCCCATGAGATGGAGGGAGAAATACAGAAAGTTGCACACCGCGCCAATTACCAATTACTCATTACCGATTCTCTAAGACCCAACACTTTATTCTCTCTCCTGCAAGGCAGCAAGTGTGGCAAAAGAAGGTAATAGTGCGGCGACTCCTTCAGTGGAGAGTTCCGTCAAGGCTCCGAGGGCTACATTAAACAACCGTGACGGTTTTAGGTCATCTTTCACTAGATTCCATAGACGTCGCACTTCTTCGGTATGAAGTCGGTCATCTTCTGTCAAAGCGATTAGCACTTGGCGTCGCAGAAATTGTCCTTCTTCAGAGAGGAGAAACTGTAATCCTAATTGAGCCGTAGGCAATAGATCGAAGTTATCATCTGAGCGAGCGATCGCAATCATGTTCTCTAACCGCTGCCATTGAAATTTGCCGTCTTTGAACAAGACTTCAATTAAACGTCGCCGCATTTCTGGAGATTCGCCAGTTAGCAAACGCCGCGCTACGTAGGGATAGGCAACTTCGACAATTTTGAAATTGGGATTTAAGCTGAGAGCCAATCCCTCTTGTGTCACCAAGGAACGAATAATTAAGGCAAATTTCGCCGGAATTCGGAACGGATAGTCGTACATCAGTTCCGAGAACTTGTCTGTAATTGTCTTAAAGTTAAAGTCTTGTACACTTTCGCCGATGACATCTCCCAGTACGCTTTCTAGCGCTGGAATGATCGGAACAATATCCGTTTCTGGCGTCAAAAAGCCTAGCTTAACAAAGTCTTTGGCTAACTCAATATAGTCTTTGTTAATTAGGTGAACGACGGCACTGACGAGGGTTTCTTTGGTATCCTCCTCCATCTGATCCATCATGCCAAAGTCTATATAAGCCATACGACCATCTGGCAGGGCAAACAGGTTACCTGGATGGGGATCAGCATGGAAAAAGCCGTATTCCAATAGCTGTCGTAGACCAGCCGTGACGCCAATCTCGATCAAGGTATCGGTTTCCAAATCGGCTGCTTTAATGCGCTCGGTATCGTTCAGTTTGAAGCCGTCAATCCACTCTAGAGTCAGGACGCGAGTGTTGGTGTAGCGCCAGTAGATGGCTGGGACTTTAACGCTGGGGTCATCGCGGAAATTAGTGGCAAACTTTTCGGCGTTTCGTCCTTCGTTGAGGTAGTCAATTTCTTCAAATAACTTGTAACCGAATTCATCGACGATCAGAGTCAGGTTATGCCCTAAATTTAGGGGAAGCCAAGGACTCAGCCAAGCCGCCATCCATCGCATCAAGTAAAGATCGAGGGTGATGGTTGGTAGCAAGTTGGGGCGTTGCACCTTGACGGCGACTTCTTCGCCGGTGTGAAGACGCGCTCGATAAACTTGACCCAGACTGGCGGCAGCAAGTGGTTCTGGGGATATTTCTCTATATATCTCTTCTACTGAGCGTTCTAGCTCGGTTTCAATGATATTGAATGCGATCGCATTATCAAATGGCGGCAGTTGGTCTTGTAATTTGATGAGTTCTTCTAAAAAGTCTTTCCGCACTAAGTCGGGTCTTGTGGAGAGAGCTTGACCGACTTTAATAAAGGTTGGACCCAGGCGAGTGAGGATTTCCCGCAGTTGAGTGGCGCGTTTCTCTCGATTCTTCCAGTCCTGGTTCAGCCAATCGTCCCACTTTAAGCCAAGAACAAACCCTGCAAATAACCAGATAATTTTGATGGCTCGCCAGAGAACTCGCCAGGGACGATAGCGGAAGTACTGGGCGATCGCTTCGGGATCGTAGCGCCGAGACTGGATGAGGGAGTACCGATTCACGCTTGTGCTTGCCTCTTTTAACCTAACTTAATTCGCCATTAGCGGCTTCTGGGAGTATTCAAGCCACTATTTAACCTAATCAATCGAATAACATTAATTTCCAGGGATTTCGACCGCATTCTTTCGTAACTTTACTCATTGATTTTTACCAGGTTTTTAACGTTTTATTAACTATAGTATACAAAACTACAGACACTTGCGGGGATCGCCCATCTGCTTTAAGAGAGCAAACAGTTCCCTCACTTGCTATTTTTTCTCTGTCAAGGTTCCATGACAAAACTGCTAAAGTCTCCTACCAGCAAAACCAGCAGCGACTAATTATTCTTAAGGAAGAAATTAAAATAATCTTAAGTATATTTTAAATTACGAATAAATAGTGTAGTGGAGCCGTGAATCTCCCTCTGAAGAGGTAAGCACCGTAGGGGAGAGACATCGAAAATCTTTAGTGTCTACCCAGCAGCTCGAAAATGCTGTTTCGAGTCTAGACGCTGGGCAAGGTAGTCAAAGCGCAGCGCCAGTCCGATAGAGAGTTTTATCAGTATCAATTTGGTTTAGGTCAGCATGACGAGTGCTATGGCTTTGCTTTGCCATGAGCGTTTACTTCGCCCGTACCTGGGATTAAGAACCTATATTGCCGTTATTTTGCGGGGTCATTCATGTTGTTTTCAAAAAATTCAAAGAAAAAAATACTCAAGTTGTTGGGTTTGAGCCTTGTAGTTACAGCTTTGATTGTTAGTCCTTCCCTATCAGGAAATAATTTCCACTTATTTAACACACCGGCGTTAGAAGTCAGTGTCAACGCTCAGCCTCCGGCTGGAACTGATGCGGCACAGCAGAATCCTGCTTCCCCTGAAGGCGAAGAAAAGGGAAAAAGTGACAAGGCTGAGAGTGCCTCGTCTGAAGGAGAAACGAAAGGAAAGATCGATATTTTCAAAATTGTCATGGGTGTGCTGGCGGGTCTGGTGCTGTTTTTATATGGTGTGACCCGGCTTGCTGAGGGACTCGAAGCGATCGCAGGCGATCGCGCAAAAAATCTCATCGACAAGTTCACCAGCAATCGCTTTGCCGCAGTGGCAACTGGCACGGTGGCAACAACCATATTAGATTCATCGTCGGTCACGATCATCATGACGATCGCGATGGTGAGTGCTGGGTTGTTGACGTTCGTCCAGTCTCTCGGCGTGGTTCTAGGTTCCAACATCGGAACGACCATCGGCGCTGAACTGATCGCTTTTAAGATTAACGAATATGCACCGATAGCCTTGTTCCTTGGTTTCTTGTTGCATTTTTTGGGCAAGACAGACCGCTGGAAGAACCTCGGTTTAATTTTATTGGGGATAGGCTTGCTCTTCTTCGGTCTAGACACGATTGACGAGGCGATGAAACCGTTCCGGGACTACCAACCCTTTATTGATTGGATGAAAACCTTAGGGGAAAATCCGCTGCTGGGTGCCTTAGTTGGGGCGCTGTTTACCGTCTTGATTCAATCCTCTTCCGCCACAGTAGCCATTGTCATTACGCTGGCAGCTTCTGGCTTGATCTCATTGCCCGCAGGCATCGCCTTGATGCTGGGTGCGGAAGTAGGTACCTGTGCTGACACGCTGGTAGCGACGATTGGGCGATCGCGCGAAGCTGTGCGGACGGGTGTCTTTCATGTGATTTTCAATGTGATAACCGCAGTCGTGGGGATCTTATTTGCGGCTCAATTAGCAAGCCTTGCCCAGTGGATTTCTGGGGGGGCTGATGTTGCCCGCCAAATTGCCAATGCTCAGGTGATATTCAACGTATTGGGCGTAGTGTTGGTTATCGGGTTTCTACCGTTAATCGCCCGTGGATTGGAAATGCTAATTCCCGGCGGTCAATCGAACCGGCAACTCGCAGAGGAGCCTCAAAGGGAACAAACTAAAGTGTAGAGAGGCAATATTTATCGGTTCTCTCCCCCAACTCCACTGTGACAAGGAAAGGAGATCCTAGTTTCCCGGTTAGGGGAGATTGGGGGAGAGGTCGGGTTAATGCGATCGAGATCGCTTCGGAGTTAGCTAGCTGCTGGATTTAGCTTCTAGGTTTTCCAAGCGGCTTTTGAGTTCTTGGTTTTGCTTCTTGATCAGGTCGAGTTCGTCTCGCAGTTGCTTGAGTGCTTGATCCGATCCAACATTTTTTTGCACCCGCTCAACCGCTTCTTCGGCAATCCGACGGACTCGCCCATCGGGAGTTTGGTCGGCAAGACTTCGCAAAATCCCAATCGCTTTGGGTGTCTCCATTTGCCCTAGGGCGATCGCGACTGATACTTGGGTTAAGAAGAATGTCTCTTTGGAGAGTGCGGCAAGTTGTTCGAGAATTCGTTCCAAGTTGACATTATTCTGACCCGTTGAAATGGTTCCCAAAGCGCGAATGGCAGCTAGACGCAACGCTTGGGGAACGCCTTGGGCGGTGTATTCCAGAATCAGATCCAGCGCTTGGGGCGAAGTTTTGAGTTGAGACAAACCAGCGATCGCGCCAGTTCTCACAACCTCATTCCAACCCGCCTTTTCTTTGAGTACTGTTTGCAGCAGCTTCAGCACTTTCTCTTCTTTGGGCTTTTCGTCCAGATTTGCCGCCCCAATTCCGCCAATCGCATTCACGGCTGCGGACTCCACATAGTAGCTAGGGTCGCCATCTTCTACTAATGGTTTCAGTGCTTTATAGCTGTCGTGGGTTTTAATCGTTCCCAGTGCTTGCACTACTGCACGACGCACTAAGGCTTCTTTATCTTTTAGACCCGCAACTAGACCGTCAAATGCTTGATCGAGTTTAACTTCTGCCAACTGTTTGGCAACTTCCGCCCGGACGCCCCAGAAAGAATCGTTTTTCAGAGCAAAAGAAAGCGCTTTTACAACCTCCAATCCGCCTTTTTTTGCCAACGCCTCAGCCGCATAGATGCGGGAGACGGGATCGGGATCGGATTGCAGTTGGGCTTTGAGTTCCTGAACTGGATACTCTAAGGACACCGTTTTTAGGAAATTATTCCCGATGTCAAAGCTAATAAAATGGGGTTTTTCTTCGAGGGGGAAGTAAAAGCTTTGTTCCCGTTCGTGAACCCTGACTGCGAAAGTTTTGAAATTGACGGTGGAGGATTGTTCAGACGAGGAAGCTGACGTCTCTACATTATTCTCGCTGGGGGAATTTCCTGAGACATAGCCAAAAGCAATGGGAATTTTTAGGTCAAATAAATCGCTACGACTGCCGTTAGTATCGCTGGTGGCTTGAGTTTGAGCAACGGTAACTTTAGCCAACTTGCTATCAGTATCCCAGGAATAAGCAACTTTGAAATCTGGATGACCGCCGCGATAAACGTACTGATCAAATAAAAATAGTAAGTTGCGACCCGTCGCTTTTTCAATTGCCCGTAGCAGGTCAACAGTTTCAACTGTTTTATGGGCGTTGTCCTGAACAAAGGTGTGGATGGCTTTAAAAAATAGCTCGTCTCCCAACTCCGCCCGCATCATGTGATAGACACAAGCACCTTTTTCATAGAGGTGGCGGTCGTACAGTTCAATCGCCTCGCGATAGACATGAGTGACAATCGGGCGACGGTAACGGCTGCTGTCTTCTACAAGGTAGCTACGAGCTTCATTGAGCAGGTAATACGCTGCATCTTGCAAACCATACTCTTGGTGTGTCCACAGCACTTCTGAGTAAGAAGCCATCCCTTCTTTAATCCAAGCATGAGACCAGTGCTTGATGACTACTAAATCTCCGAACCACTGGTGGGCGAGTTCGTGAGCCACTAAGCTTTCAGTGGTGCGATTATCTAAAGATGCCCGTTTATCCAGCAAGCAGCGGTCGGTTAGCAGCGTGGTGGAGGTGTTCTCCATCCCGCCAAAGATGAAGTCATCGACGCACACTTGGGCGTATTTGGGATAAGGGTAGGGATAACCAAATTTTTCGCTGAAAAATTCAATCATTTCGGGCGTTTTGCCCATACTGCGGCGGGCGTCTTCTTCTCTGCCCTTATCCACATAGTAGGTGACGGGTTTGTCGTTCCATTCATCTTGAATTTCGGCAAAATCACCCACTGCGAGCGTCATCAGGTAGGTGGGATGAACTTGCTCTTGCAACCAGTGATAAGTTTTGTAGTGGTTATCTTCCTCTGTTTTGATGAGCAATCCGTTGGAAATGGCAAGCAGGAGTTTGGGGACTTTGACCCGAATTTCTGAAGTGGCTAACTGTCCGGGATAGTCGAAGCAGGGAAACCAGAAGCGGGAATCCTCATCTTCTCCCTGCGTCCAAACTTGAACGGGTTTGTTGGGATAGTGTTTGTTGGGGGAAATAAAGTAGATACCGCGCTGGGGTTTTTCCACCGAGTAGGCGATCGCTATCTCGATTGTTTTTCCCACCTGAGTAGGTGTCTGCATCTGGATGTGCAGTTGTTCGCCATCATAGTCAAAGCTTTGCGGTATTTCGTCAACCTGCACTGACTGAATATTTAGGTTGACGGCATCTAAGGTTAAACGGTCAATCCCACTCCGCACCGGCAGTAAGGTAATGGCGCAAGTACCTCCGACGGTTTGATTAGGAATATCCAGGGCTAAATCCAGGAAAATATGCTCGACTTGTCCGGGTCGATCTGGGTTGTAGTGGGGACGGGCACCGGGCAGTTCAAAGGATTTGTGACCGTTATTTTCTGAATCGAAATAAGTCTGCAACTTCATGGTGAGATTGACCTGTAAGACTCCGAAGTATAGCCGAGAATCAGGGCTAAGGAGGTTATTTCTTTAGGTTAACGCCTTCAGACTGGGTGGACTTCTCTTCTAAGGACGGCGACGCGCGGGGTATCCAAATTTGTAGCGAACACCCAGATGCTTTGTCACTTCAGGCGCGATGATTTTCAAGCTTCACTTAGCGTTGTGTCTACTTGCGCTCTCAAAAAAGTGCTGGCTTGAAGGGCGTGTTTATGCCCATTGGTGTCAACTTGAGAAAAAGCAAAGCGAGAAAGGGTGGGATCGCAGATTCTATCCAAGCGCAAATGCTATATCTCTGCTCTTTTAATCAATCTTTAAATGGTATTTATACTTAGCTTTACCCAGCCTAATGCTCAAGCTTAATCTCGGCACCGTACATTTACTTAAGTACATTTACTGATGAATTTCATATCAACCAAGCTTGAGCCGATTGGTGAGGAAAGCAATATGTGGCGCGTTTTTAAGCTAGCTTTATTAACAACAGCAGCTTTAGCAGTTTTTCCAGTGGGTGAAGCAGCAGCAGCAACTTTGACGGGTGCCCCCCCAATTGTGATTGGACATCGGGGCGCTAGCGGCTACCGTCCCGAACATACGTTAGCAGCCTATGAGCTGGCAATTGAGATGGGCGCTGATTTTATTGAACCTGACTTAGTTTCGACAAAAGACGGCCTTCTAATTGCTCGCCATGAAAATGAAATTTCTGGAACGACAGACGTTGCAAATCGCCCAGAATTTGCTAACCGCAAGACAACCAAAACAATTGATGGAAAACCAGTCACCGGCTGGTTTACCGAAGATTTTACCTTGGCTGAAATCAAGACTCTCCGGGCGAAAGAGCGTATCCCTGAATTGCGCCCCGGATCGGTTAAATATGATGGTTTGTATGAAATTCCGACTTTGCAAGAAGTTATCGACCTAGCCAAGAAAAAGAGTGCCGAAAAAGGTCGCACGATTGGTATTTATCCGGAAACGAAGCATCCCACCTACTTTGATTCCATCGGATTATCGTTAGAGGAACCTTTGGTAAAAATCCTCAGCGAGAACGGTTACACCGATGCGGATGATGCGGTTTTCATTCAATCCTTTGAAGTTGCAAACTTGAAATTTCTCAAAACACTGACGAATTTGCCGCTGGTTCAGTTGTTTGATGCAAGTACCGCCAAGCCGTATGATTTTGTTGTCAGTGGTGATTCTCGCACCTATGGCGATCTCATAACTTCTTCAGGATTGAATGCGATCGCGCAATATGCAAGCGGAATTGGCCCTTGGAAACGCCTGATTATTCCATCTGAGACGGTCGATAAAAATGGCGATGGTCAACCTGACGATCTCAATGGAGATGGGGTGATTAGCGATGCTGACAAGCCATTGTTACAACCCACATCTCTAATTAGTGACGCCCATGCGGCAGGTTTGCTGGTTCATGCCTACACTTTCCGCAGTGAAGACTTCTTCCTCGCTCCAGACTACAACGGCAACCCAGAGCTGGAGTACGAACAATTCTTTAAATTAGGGATTGATGGTGTCTTTAGCGACTTCCCAGATACCGCTGTTGCGGTTCGCAACCGGATTTCTGGCGATCCCAGCAAAGACGTTCCCGAACCCACAACCTTACTGGCGTTTGGTATTCTCCCAATCGCAGAAATTTTGCGCCGTCGCCAAAATAAATTCAAAAAGGCTTGATTGAGTAGCCGTCTTACACTCGCGCTACTCAGATCACTTTCCTCTATTAGCTTTCCTCTGTAGATGCTGAGCTAAACATCGCCTAACGCATCTATCCGAACACATCTATCCGAACGCACCGATAAAGTCCGCTTCAGCGGGCTTTTTTTATGGCTATTGACTGAAGGGGTGACAAAGAGGTTATAAAGCAGACTGAATAAGAGCCATAGCCCGTAGACCTTTCTGAAAATAAGGTAGTTTACCAGGCTTTAAACGCATGAATTCATGAGCTAAATCAGCCCAAAATTCCATTGCACCCACCCATAACTGTCCATATAAACCAATCCAAAAGGCGCTATGTCGGCGTTGCGCTCGCTGTAATTCCTTCAGACGACCGACATATTTTTGTAGCCCCATATCGCCCGAATTACGACCAGCTAACACAGCAGAAGTATAGGCAATAGCAATTAATAAAATCAGCGCTATCAAGCGTTGACCATCAGCATAAGTAGATTCGAGATTATAACCACCAGTCTTGCAATCTTTAAACATAGCTTCGATGCCACTCCGCAACTTAAATGCTTGAACAGCATCTTTGAGATTATCAAGGTTAGTGAGTAAAAACCAGCCAGCAGACTCAACTTTACCACGATATTTTCGCTTGTAATATCCGGCAAGATTAAATTGTGCAAACCCCTTCTGTTTAGTCGCTTGAATCCCCGTAAAAAAGAAGGAAATACCAGGATTTAAGCCTAAAGATTGTAGGCGTTGATATGATTGATTTTCTTGGCGAACATAAGTACCTTTTTTTTGGCGCAGTACGAAGTCAATTCCCTTACTTTGTAGCCAATTTGCCAGTTTAATACTATGAAATTCCCTATCGCCTAGTACCAACATTCGATATCCCTTAAATAATCGCAGCAATGGTCGAATTAGTTTTTTCTGTTCCGCCAAATTGCTACATCCTCTTTTGGGTAACAACAGCCAATACACAGGTATTGCTCTTTTTTGTTCGATTAAACTAATTACAAATAAATTCTGCGAACGCCATTGTGTTCTATCAATAGCGAATATCAATCGTTTCTCTTTTGTGATTTGGCTATTTTTTATCCATTTTTTAATCAGAGGAAACCACAGATATTGAATTGTCAATTGCGGCAGGAGTAAAAACCTTTGTATACTCCGTCGCCGACTTTCAAATCTTATGGGTTGTGGAAATACTGTTGCTAGTTTCTCAATTGTCACAGTTTTATGAAATTGTAATAGCATAATCAATATTGAGAGCATCTTGTACTGACCGGGTGTCAGTACATTTTGAAAACAGTTTTGGTAGAATTTAGGTAACATTATCATTTGATAGGTCTTGTTGAGAATACCTGACCTATCTTTTTTTACCCCAAAACGGTCGCACTCTTCTATTTCCTCAGTTTCAGCCCCTTTGTCACCCCTTCAGGGCTATTGAGTAATTAAACCCTACATTCCGCAGGTTCTGGGTAGAGTCAAAGAGATTTTTTGAAATAGGAGTCAACGGCAACCTACGCCAAATCAAGCTGTTAGGTCAACAGAGTTGATAATAACGACTGGCATCGGTTCCCAAAAAGCGGAGAATTTTCCGTCGTTCGGGTGTGAGATTGGTAATCTGCTTGAGGTC
>NZ_JACJOQ010000459.1:0-5040 GCF_014695635.1 Coleofasciculus sp. FACHB-712
GACAACCGGGCGGCTAAATATTCGTAGGTTCGCACGGCGGGACGCAAAGCCGTTAATAGTAAAGCGGCACCGGAACTGACGTATCCAACGGCACTGATGCCGGTTACAGCTAGCGTATAAAGACCAGCAGCAGAGAGAAAATGGAGCGCGATCGCTACCCAAAATGACCGATTTGCGATCGCTTTGGCATACTTAACTTGTTTCTCATCAATCGCAATTCCCTTTTCGGTTGACAGTGCTGCTTCTGCGATGACTTCTTTCGCGTCAAAGTGGATATTCCACGGAACTGTCACAATCACCAGCAGCCACCAAAAACTCGCCGCACCAATTACCCAATCGATAAAATTACCTGCTGGTACATTTAATCCTTGCACTACACCAAAAGCGACCAGCACTAAAACGACTAATCCCACGCTGAACCCAATAAAGTTGAAATACATCTCAGTCATCTCTGCCTGAAGGAATTGCTTCAATCGTGGCTGGGGATAGCTGTGGTAATAGAGCGGTTTGTGATAGTTTGGCAACTTTCACATCAGTTAGATTTTTCAACCGCCAAGACGTAAAGGAAAGAATACCTTTTTTTGGCGATCGCAGAAAACGATGGGACCGGATAAACAGAAATTTATTAAATATTGATGGCTCAAAATCAGTTTATTGAATCAACCAAGTGCGCCAAGTCGGTTCAGTGTTTGTGCTAGTAGATAGGGGAATCGCCAGACGCCAAGTTTTACCTTCGATTTGGCGTTGCAAGTAGATATCAAAGTGGTTTTGTTGTTGAGTTACCTGATGGTTAGGACGTTGCAGGGTAAAGTTGTAGGTGCCTTGGATGTGGTAGGCAGGTAACTTTTGAATCAACAAAGGTTCCTCGTGAGTCACTCGTATTTGAGCGATTTCAAAGCTAGAGGGTTGCTGGAATAACTGCTGACTCAGCTGCTTTTGGGTTTGGCTGACTTGAAGCGCGATCGCTTTCTGTACCAGTTGACCACCTGGTGCGGGTACACCAATGCCGCAAGCTGTCAGCAGTCCCAGCAAAATCACTGTCAAAATAATTCGCAGCATGGCGTTTAACTTCTCCTCTATTTCCTACGTATCACAACCAGAACGATAGGATAGGCTGTGTGCGTTCTTCGAGTTCTAAATCCATCATGTCAAAAAAGACCCTAGGGTTAGATGACCAGCTTTACGATTACCTACTTTCTTCATCCTTGCGAGAACCAGAGATTCTTCGCCGTCTGCGGGAAGAAACGGCAAATCATCCCTACGCCAGGATGCAGATTTCCCCAGAACAAGGGCAATTTATGGCGCTGTTGGTTCAGCTAATGGGGGCAAAGAAAACCCTGGAAGTGGGCGTATTTACTGGCTACAGTTCTTTGTGCGTAGCTTTGGCACTTCCCCCAGACGGCAAGATTATTGCTTGCGATGTCAGTGAAGAGTTTACCTCGGTAGCGCGGCGCTATTGGCAGGAAGCTGGGGTGGCGGACAAGATCGATCTGCGAATCGCACCGGCGCTGGAAACGCTGGATCGGCTATTGGCACAGGGGGAGGCACAAACGTTTGATTTTGCGTTCATCGATGCTGATAAGAGTAATTATGACGGGTATTATGAGCGATCGCTCCAGCTGGTGCGTCCCGGTGGTTTAATTGCCATCGATAATGTCTTGTGGAGTGGACGAGTTGCCGCTCCTCAAGATCGGGATAACAGTACCCAGAATATCCGAGCTTTGAACGAAAAATTGCACCGCGACGAACGAGTTTCTATCAGTCTCGTCCCCATAGCAGATGGATTGACCTTAGCGGTTAAGCGATAAGGAAATCGAAGATACTTCGCAAAAAGAACGCTTATGACAGATGAGAAACTGACTCCCCAAAATGAGCAAGCTAATCTAGATAACTCTACTCTGAAACCGGAAGAGGACGATAAACCTAAGCTGCTAGTCGAAGGTCAAAACGAAAATATCACCACTCCTCCTCCCGATATTGCCGAAGAACACGCCGCTGTTGCTCGTGCGACTCTAGATTTGACGATGGGAATTGAAGACGATTCATAACCGCCAGAAATAAATTTAGTTGGAGTGAGAGGGAGCGCTCTCTTCCACCAAAACCCCCCAGCATTAGCTAGGGGTTGTGCAATACGTCGAGAAGATTTTCCTGGTGTGTTACTCTTTTTGTTTCGCTTTAAAAGCGCTTACCAAGAAAATCTAGCTGGAAGATAAAAGTCCCCGGATTCCAATGTTTTGTTTTTCTTTAAAACATTGACTTATTGTTTCCGTAGTACCTTCTTTCAACCCATTCCAGCATATCAAATTCACAACCAAAAGTTGCAGAGTTGCCGCTAAAAGGATCGTAGCCTTCCCACCAGATGTTTCCAAAGCGGTCGGACTTCTTCCAAACTTTTATCTCTGGCTCTTGAGTCAAGAATGTAACTAAACGCTGCCAAACACTATTCAGAATAGAAAATACTTTAGTCTCCTGAACAGGCTTCTGCTCCTTCTGGGTGTAAATAGTTTCTAACCTTTTTTTTTCAAAACAATTCTCAGAAGTTTCCATAATAATTTTCTCTCGCTTCAAGATAGAATAAATTTCAGATTGTGCTGCAAAAAAGTAGGATAGACAAACTTATTTGCTTGCAGCAGTTATCAATATTGATTCCGCCGCAACTGATGAAGGTTAATTACAGAGTAAAGTTGAAGATTAGAAGTTTACTTCCTCCAGTAGAATCACCTGAATGGGTGATGTGGAACTAGAGAGGAGCTTGTAAAATCTCGACTAATTCAACCAAGAAATCTAGATTGCACAACCTAAATTCGCTGACAAATTCAATGTAACTTTTGGTTATTTGATAAACAAAGCAATATTTGTATAGGTAGTATGAATAAAATTCATATATAGAAGAAGACATGATTTGACTGCGTTTGCGACAATGCATACACCGCTTGCATAACCGCCATGAATGAAATCAATAAAAGCCGGATGAAGCTTTCCCAGATTCGTGCTTTAGTCGCAGTGGCAGACTACGGCAACTTCAGCGAAGCCGCCTTGCAGTTGGAGGTATCGCAGTCAGCAATCAGTCATGCGATCGCAAGTTTTGAAGAAGAATTGGGAGTCGTCTTGCTGGCTCGCGGACGTTATGGAGCGCGTCTTACCCCAGTCGGAGAGAGGGTTACGGCTCATGCTCGTAAATTGCTACAGCTTTTGGAAGCAATGGAGAAGGAAGCCAATTTAGAAAAAGGCTTACAGGGTGGAAACGTGCGAGTTGCCTGTTTTCGGAGTGTGGCGACTCATATACTCCCGACAGCGATCGCTCGATTTCGCGCTTGCTTCCCGAATATCACTGTAAGCATCGTTGATGGTGATGATTACTCGCGGGTAGGAGACGCTTTGCGTGCAGGTTATGCCGATATTGGGTTTATCTACTTACCTGCTGGGAATGAATTTGAAACTTGGGAAATCTTACGGGATGATTACGTTCTCCTGCTCCCACCTACAACTAATTTAAGTAATGCCAAAGTGACCTGGAAGCAGTTAGCCACTTATCCTTTGATTATTAGTTCCGGCATTCCCTGCAATGAGTGGATTCGCAAATACTTGGTAATCGCAGAATACCCGCTCAATATTGCTTATGAAATTAAAGAAGACTCCACCATCGTCAGCATGGTTTCGCAAGGATTAGGGGCGGCAATTCTGCCTCGCCTTGCTGCCGAACCTGTACCCACTGGGGTGCGTGTGTGCAGCTTGCCAGCACCTCTAGAGCGAGTAATTGGGGTAGCGCTTCTCGCAAATGCCCTTCATACTCCAGCCGTCTATGCATTTCTAGATGCTATCCGGAATACAGGACGCTTTGCGACTAAAGCAGCGGTTTAATTAAAGTTCAGGAGAGAGCGCGATCGCAAATCAGAAGGGCGCTCTTTTTGGTTGGAGATACGGTAATCACTGCATTCTCAGTCCCCTTACTGCCAAAAAATTTGGTCAAGATGAAAGTAGACTTACATTAAGGATGAACGCTATGTTTCCGTTTTGGGGTAGTACCTGTTGGGGATCTCAACCAGTTTCCGGTAGAGATTATCAGGAACGCAGACTTCGGTTCCTGAAATGGATGCGAAACGATCTAGAGGCGAGATTGGCAGGACTTAACGCTGCGATCGAAACCATTGAACGCCAGATGGATCGGGAAAATACAACTATTTAGTCTATCTACTGGCGATCGCCAATTATTGTGCCTTCTGACAAAGTGATAGAACTGGGTTAAAGATTCCTCAGCTGAGAGCGCCTACTTCTGAAGTAGGCGCTATGTTTTTAGGGGTTAAACATAGCCTCAGACTTTATTAATCGAGCAATCTCGGTTTCTAAAACTACTTGTATAATGGTGCGATCGCTATTTTCTGTTCAAGGCACTTCCCCACCAAATCCCTACCGAAGGCTAAACAGCACCGCCACTCCGCCCAAGGCGACTAAAACACCTAAGATAGCTCGAAAACTGACAACATCGCCCATCCAAATCGCTAGGGGTAAGACAAACAACGGGCTAGTAGAACTTAGCGTTTGGGCAATTCCTGCGGGGGCGAATTTCAGAGAAATTTGTTGCAACCAGATGCCGAGATAGGTGCTGAAAAAAGCGGTTATGGCAATGACTCCTACAATGCGCCAAGACTGCAACGGTTTAAGCCAGCCGTTGACTTGACGCTGTCCCAGCAACTTCCACAGCAGTAGCACCAGAACCCCTGCCCCCAAGCGCACCAAGGTACTCCACAAGGGGCTGATACTCGATTGGATGAGGGCTGTCCGCGAGAGGACGGCACCTGTTGCCTGCGCTACTGCTGCCAGTAAACCCCAGCTAATTCCCCGCATTGTCAGATGCTTACTTTCAGCGGTGGAATTAGGTACCCGTTCCGTCACCACCCAGACGACGCCCAAAATGGTTAATAAAATGCCGCACCAAGCAGCAGCCGTCAGTTGTTCTTGTAAAAAGACTAGCGCTAACACGGCTGTTAAGGGGGGTGCTAGGGTTTCTAATATCAAGGTACGCCTTGCACCCAGGCAGTT
>NZ_JACJOQ010000046.1:0-7465 GCF_014695635.1 Coleofasciculus sp. FACHB-712
GGAGAGAAGGGACTGCTGTTTTCTTTTGAAGAAACGCGCGATCGCTTGTTCCGAATGGCAGAGGGTTTCGGCTGGAACCCTCAAGATTTGGAAGCCAAAGGCTTGTTACGGATCATTTTTATTCCCCAGACGGAGATTCGGGTCGAGGAACACTTAGAGTACATGGCACAGGAAATCGCAAGTTTCCAGCCTTCGCGCTTTGTCATTGATTCTTTTTCTGTCTTCCTGCACAAAGTGAAAGATTTGGCAGTGCAGCGGGAAAAAACTTTCCAATTGTCCACGCTGGTGCAGCGGGTTGGTGCGGTGGGTTTTCTCATCTCGAATATTCCCGCAGGCGAAGTGAACCGCCTTTCTCGCTTTGGGGTGGAAGAAACCGTGGTGGATGGGACGATTGTCCTTTCCACAGATGTCAATGGTCTTCAGCGCCGACGCTACATAGAAGTTTACAAAATGCGAGCCGCCGACCATGTGCCAGGTCGCCACCGCATGGAAATCGGTCATCAGGGCATTGAGGTGTTATATCTGGCACCGACTGAGCAAAAAACTAGCGGAATGAAGACACCGCCCCTACTGGCTTTCTCGCCGTTAAACGCGATCGCACGGGAGGGAGTTTTCTACGGTTCTGCTTGGTTGGTGCGAGGGGAACAGGGAGTCGGCAAGACGACGCTCGCCCAGCAGTTTGCCATTGAAGGATTGCAACGAGGGGAAAGCGCTCTGTTTATTGCGACGGAGGCTCCTAGCTACTTGCTACGCCAACAAATGGAAGTGTTCGGAGTTGAGATCGAGTCCTATTTGCGATCGCAACACCTGCGTATTTTAGATACTCATCCTTTCTCTAGCGAAGAATATATTGACCTGACTGATATGGAACGCTTTCTCTACGATATCGAGCGTCACCTGCGGGCAATGCCCAAACCCTGTCGGTTGATTACAGATTCTCTGACCCCGCTTGCTGTCCAATATGCTCCGGATGAGTTCATCACCTTCATCGAACGCAAGAATCGTCTGCTGCGGCAACTGGATGTGGCATTATTTGACACAATTCTCCCCAAAACACTCAATGAGAGCATTCTTTACAGCTTGCTTAATAGTTACGATGTCGTTCTGGATGTGTACGTTCCGAACTGGGGCGAGATGGGTCAGACGGGGCAAGGTTTTCGGGTACTTCAACTCCGTAAATCTAGAGGGACTCACTCTGACACCCGCCCCTATCCTTACACGATTCGCCAAGGCAAGGGAGTTAGCGTCCAAGAAGGCTTTTACGGAGAAATTTAAATTTATATCTGGTTGCTTTTACTAAAAAGAGCCTTCCTACGGATAACGAGAAAGAAGGCTGGAAAGCTGTATCCTACTCCACCAAATCGATCAACCTCTGGTATGGGTAGAACCCCCCATCTTTGACATAGTGTATCGACGAATACTACAAAACAGGGAACAATATCATTAGACAAATTGACCGTGGTCAGATTGTTGAAGCGCCAAAATCAATAAAAAGCCTTTGGTAGGCTCTCCCGGAAAGCGCTAAGGGAGTACCTGCCAGGATAAATACCGCGATCGGGGAGTTATTCCGTAAAGACAACGCCAAGGGTGTCTGCTAAATTCTGGGATTTTTGGCTGCATCTATTGCTAGCCATGATTTGCCGCACGTTTGCGGACTGGCGATCGCTTTCTTCGCATCTAGTGAAGAGCGCCCTTGATGCTGTTTCTTACTTCCTTGAGGACTAACTGCTTGTAGCTTTGCTGCTTTCCTTAAAATTTTTGCTGAATTATAAAAAGCCTCGTATTATGTTGAAAAAAATCGATGAGGAAGACCTCCTCCTAAAGATAGATCCAATAGAAATTCAGGATTATCGGGTCTTGCAACCCGTGGATGGCTCCGAGTTGAAGTATATAGAGTCCGTGATGGAGCGACAGCGTTTGGTCAGTGCTTTGGAACAGCAGGCACGAGAGTTGGAGGCGAGTCAGATGCGCTTCCGCACTTTGGAGATGCTGTACGAGCTTTTTTGGCAACTGGGTTACACCTTAAACTACGAAGAATTGGTGCGACTGATGTTGGCACACCTGCATCGTGCCGTGCCTCATGATGTCTCAGCGAGCATCTTGATGACTGAAGACTTGTGCCATGTTTTCATCCAACCGAATTGCACCCTCGCGCCGGAAGTTCAGGAGGAAATCCAACAGCGGCTGCTCAAAACTTTTGTCCGCATGAGGGGGAAAAATACCCAACTAGAGGCGGAGCAATGCCCAATTACAACGATAGAGCCACAGGGATTTGATGGAACGCGATCGCCCATTCGCAGTTTGGGTTCGTCTTTCCAAGTGCCGATTATTAATGCTGAAGGCAACCAAGTGGTGGGACTGCTATTCGTGGCAGCTCAAGCGGAGGGAGCATTTACTGAAGAGCAGGTACGATTGCTGTACACGGTGGCGAACCAGGCTTCTGCCTCTATTCAGCGGTTGCGGACGCTGCTGGCTGCTGAACAACAACATTTAGAGAGCTTGGTAGAAAATTTGCCGGAGGGAGTGCTGCTACTGGATGCCAACCAGCGGATTGTTCTGGCAAACCAGGCGGCTTGGAAGTATCTGGCGCTCTTACAAAACCAAAGTTCTACTCCGAGCAATATTGTGACTTTTTTAGGAGAGCAGTCTTTGGAGATGCTGCTACAGCCACCGAGCGAGGGAAAGTTTTGCCATGAGGTGGTGCTGGAGGGAGTACAGCGCCAGGTTTTTGAAGTCGTCGCTCAACCGTTGATCGCCAAGGCGGGTTTAGGAACGAGCAATTGGGTGTTGGTGATTCGGGATGTGACAGAACGCCAGCGGGTCGAGGAAACTTCCCGATTGCGCGATCGCGCGATCGCTGCCAGTAGTAATGGGATTGTTATCGTTGACGCCAGACTGCCCGATTTACCTGTTATCTATGTGAATCCAGCTTTTGAGCGGATTACAGGTTATACGGCGGCGGAAGTCACCGGACGAAATTGCCGTTTTCTGCAAGGACAAGAAACCAATCAATCGGGTTTACAGGAACTGCGAACAGCGCTGCGGTTAGGAAAAGCTGCGACTGTTGTTTTACGCAACTTCCGTAAAGATGGCACCCATTTTTGGAATGAGTTAAATGTCTCGCCGATTTACAACAGCGAGGGTGTTGTTACTCATTTTGTTGGCATTCAAATGGATATTACGGAGCGCAAACAAGCGGAAGAGCAACTGCTGCACAATGCGTTTTATGATGTTCTTACCGATTTGCCCAACCGAGCTTTGTTCATGGAGCGCTTGCATCGGGCGCTTGAGCGAGCAAAGCATTCCGAGAATTATTTATTTGCCGTCCTGTTTTTGGATCTTGACCGATTTAAAAATGTCAACGACAGTCTGGGACATATTGTCGGCGATCAAATGCTGATTGCGATCGCTAAACGCCTAGAAAAAAGCCTTCGCCACGGCGATACGGTAGCGCGTCTGGGTGGAGATGAGTTTGCGATTCTGCTGGAAAATATCAATGGGATCGGCGATGCTACCCATGTTGCCGATCGCATCCATCAGGAACTGACTTTGCCGTTAAATTTAAACGGGCATGAAGTATTTACCACCGCCAGTATTGGCATTGCTGTAGGGGCAGGGTCTTCTTACCCCGACTATGGGGGTTATGAGCATCCAGAGGATCTCCTGCGCGATGCTGATATCGCCATGTATCGAGCGAAGGCACTGGGGAAGGCTCGTTATGAGGTCTTTGATAAAAATATGCACGCCCGTGCAGTGGCGCTGCTTCAGTTAGAAACTGATTTGCAAAGAGCGACTGAACGGGGAGAATTTCTTCTTCACTATCAACCGATTGTATCTCTGCAAACTAACCAGGTTGTTAGTTTTGAAGCCCTGTTACGTTGGCAACATCCAGAACGCGGTCTTGTTTCTCCGGGAGAGTTTATTCCGGTTGCAGAAGAAACCGGATTGATTACTCGGATTGGCTGGTGGGTACTGCGCGAAGCTTGTACCAAATTGCGCGAATGGCAGACTCAATTTCCGAGTTCTATCCCTTTGAGTATCAGCGTAAATCTTTCAGGTAAACAGTTTTCTCAACCTGATTTAGTGGAACGCATCGCTGAAATTTTCGCGGAAACTGGCGTGGATGCTAGCAGCTTAAAACTAGAAATTACTGAAAGCGCCATTATGGAAAATGTTGAATCTGCATCAGCGATGCTTTGGCGACTGAGAAAGCTGGGCGTTCAGTTGTATATGGATGACTTCGGGACGGGTTATTCATCCTTAAGTTACTTGCGTCGTTTCCCGATCGATAAGCTGAAAATTGACAGATCTTTCGTCACCCAGATGGCAGGGGATAATGAGAGTCTGGAGATTGTCCGGACAATCGTGATGCTGGCTCACAATCTGGGAATGAATGCGATCGCAGAGGGTGTGGAAACCGTAGAGCAACTTGCTCAACTGCGATCGCTTCAATGTGAATACGCTCAAGGATATTTCTTCTCGAAGCCGGTCGATGCTGACACGGCGCGATCGCTCATCGCCAGCTCAAACACTCATTGATTCCTCCAACTCGCAAGTATTGAATTCACTCATTTCTGACAACTCGACTTTAGCGATTTGGAGATAAGTCAGCATCGAGAAGAAGAATAAATTAGGTTCTTGTGCCGTATTTAATTCAAATGAGAATTGCTATCGATTTCTCGATTAATGTCCTAACTACTGGCTGCTAAAACATTCGTGGATGCAGGGTGCAGCAATCCTGTCAAAAGTGATGCCGGACGTTGGCTGTAAGGCCAAGCAAAGGCATGACGAAATGCTGCCTCCTGACAAGCTTGCAACTGTTCAAAATCAATAATATCCAGTGTCAGCAGATTCTCATACTCAAAGGGCAGACGCACATTGTGTAACCCAGCGTTATCAGTACAGATGGCAATATCTACACCCGCTTCAAAACAGCGGTCAAACACCAGTTTGAGTTGACGCATATCCTCCAACGTGCCTGTTTTTAAGTACGTGGTAGGACATACTTCCAAACACTGATTTTGTTGAGCCAATTGTGGTAATAATTCTGGGTATTGCAGGGGGATTTGGATGCCGTGACCGATTCGCATCAAATGCGGCAGCAGTTCCGGATAACAGCCAGAAGGGGTTTCGTAGAGATGACCCGTGGTTTTAACACCGAGCGATCGCGCATCCTTATACAATTGGACAAACTCATCTAGACGCTCGGAAATTTGGGCATCTCCTCCCGCCATGTCCACCGCGCAGACATACTCCTTCTTCTGTGCTGCCAAATCAACAATCGCCCGGTTCACCTCATAAGGGAGCCGCGAGTGCATACACAGAATTTGGCTGGTCACAATCGGATACTCAGGCACCCGACTGGCTTTGCCGACAATATCCACAATTGTCGCCATTTGGTCAATTCGTTCTGGTTGGCTTAAATGCTCGGACGTTCGCAGATACGGTGTATATCGCAATTCTAAATAAGCCAAATTCTCAAAGATATAAGCACCCCGAATCAGCCGATAGATGAAATAGGGCAAAGTTTCTGCCGTTTGCGTACTTTCCACCAGCGTATGTAGTTCTAAATACTCATCCAGGGTGTTGCGGGGTCGCGTGTAAAATTCTTCAAACTCTGGATATTTTGGAAATCGTTGAGCTAGCTCAGAATCGCTGCGATGGAAATACCGCCAAAGAATACGAGGTACAACAGAACCGCCTAGATGGCGATGTAATTCAGCATATAAAGACACAGGAACCTCTTGCCGTAGTTGTGGAGTTGTTATCTTGTTAGTTGCTAAGGGTGCGCGGTGCGCCCCTTGTAGATGTGAAGCTGCGAATTGTTAATCTGAAGTTGACAGCGGTAGCACCATCTGTTAATAATTGTAATTTGTGAAAACTCTAGCTCTTTTAATAAACCCTTGGCTAACGTAGTTGTGATCGGTGCCCAGTGGGGCGATGAAGGCAAAGGTAAGATAACTGATTTACTGAGTAAATCAGCAGATGTCGTAGTACGTTACCAAGGGGGTGTCAACGCTGGGCACACCGTCGTGGTGGAGGATCAGACCTTTAAACTGCACCTGATTCCCTCTGGAATTTTATATCCGGACACCGAGTGCATTATTGGTTGTGGGACGGTCATCGATCCGCAGGTTCTGATTGAAGAACTGGATCAATTAGAAGCTCTGAAGATATCTACCCGTAATCTACTGATTTCTCAGAATGCCCACGTCACGATGCCTTACCACAGGTTAATTGACCAGGCATCCGAGGAGCGACGCGGTAGCTATAAAATCGGTACCACCGGACGTGGGATTGGCCCCACTTATGCAGATAAGTCAGAGCGAACCGGCATTCGGGTTTTAGACTTGATGGATACCGAAGGGTTGCGCGAACAGGTGCGATGGACGATCGATTATAAAAACGTCATTTTAGAAAAGCTTTACAACTTACCGCCCTTGGATGCAGAAATCGTGATCGAGCAGTACCTGGGGTACGCCGAGCGTTTGCGTCCGCATATCGTGGATAGTTCCCTAAAGATTTACGACGCGATTGGGCGACGGCGCAATGTTTTGTTTGAGGGTGCCCAAGGAACGCTCTTAGACTTAGATCACGGAACCTATCCTTACGTTACCTCCTCAAACCCAGTCGCCGGGGGAGCTTGCGTGGGTGCTGGGGTGGGACCAACGATGATCGACCGCGTGATTGGAGTAGCGAAAGCATACACGACGCGGGTAGGAGAAGGGCCGTTTCCCACCGAACAGAATGGTAGCGTCGGAGAAATGTTGTGCGATCGCGGGGCGGAATTTGGCACCACGACAGGGCGCAAGCGCCGCTGTGGCTGGTTTGATGCGGTGATCGGTCGTTATGCCGTGCGGATTAACGGTCTCGACTGTCTCGCGATCACCAAACTAGATGTTCTCGACGAACTAGAGGAAATTAACGTCTGCGTCGCCTACGAAATTGATGGCGATCGCACCGAAGACTTCCCCACCAACTCTCGTCAATTTTCCCGCTGTCAGCCGGTTTACAAAACTCTGCCTGGATGGAAACAATCCACTGCTGACTGCCGTACCCTGGAAGACTTACCCCAGCAGGCGTTGGATTATCTCAAGTTCCTGGCAGAGCTGATGGATGTCCCAATTGCGATCGTCTCCCTCGGTGCTAGCCGCGATCAAACGATTATAGTAGAAGATCCGATCCACGGACCCAAGCGGGCGCTATTGCACGCCAATGGCACGCCGGTAACATCACATCGGTAATGGGCGAAAAAATTAAAAGTTAGAAATTAAAAATTGAAGAAAGACGATTTTCTAATTTTTAATTTCTAATTTTTCATGAAGATGCCAATTACCAAGTCACTATTAGCAACTCACAAACAACGAAGATGGAACATACAGTTGAATGTCAAAAGCGCCCTGAAGGGAGCAAGCCGAATGCCCTTCGTCGCAGTGGATTAGTCCCAGCCGTCCTATACGGGCAC
>NZ_JACJOQ010000460.1:0-2781 GCF_014695635.1 Coleofasciculus sp. FACHB-712
ATTTGTTGGAAGTTGACTTGAGCGGAGCCATTCTGACTCAGGCAATTATGCCCGATGGCAGTATCCATGAGTGAAAAGGATTGGGAACATTTTAAGGGATGCCCAGAACCAAAGCAGAATATCGCCCAACGCGAAGAGGGCGCGGCGTTTGTCTAGAGGTATCCCTTGGCTGAATCAACGCGCGATCGCGTTCCATCTACTCTCCATGTATATGTAAAATATCTTAGGTCTACCTACTTTGCTTTCCAATAGCTGTGCGTTGACCGTTGTTGATTAATTAGAGTGTATTTGTAAAATGGGTCTTAAAATCGTCGAGAATTTTGACAGTAGTTTTGCGCTTGCGCCAGAAGCGAAAGAAGCTCTGTTCAGTTTATTAACAGGTGAAGCTTTTCTCACCCAAATTACCGAACAGACAAACTGGGAAGCAGTTGAGTTTACAGAATTACTTTTTCAACCCATTCCTTACAGCACTGCAACTCCCAAAGGAATGCCAGCAGAATTTGAAAAATATAAAGCATCTGCCGAGCATATTATCATCAACGTGCCGCCGAACTTTATGTTCAAAGCAAAAATATTTAAACCGTCTCGTCTTTGTGCCATTTATAGAAAGGCGCAGTTAAATTAAGATAGGCTAGGTGGTTGAAACCGCAGCTATACACATAAAGCTTGCCTTTTCTGGTTTAAAATTTATGATGTTTCGTTAGTCCGTGCCAAGCGGGCTTATTTTGTTTAGCCGCGATTTCCAGTTACCAGGGCTAATAAGTTGACGATGAGCGCTCCTCCATAAGTCGTCAAAGTGAGATACCCGACTTCTTGAAGAAGTCGGGTATCTGAATTCTTAGCATCTTACAAGGCAATTATTTCAAGCTTGTGCAGCGTTTATTTAAAATGGCTCCAAAAATAAAAAATAGAATTTTTAAAATAGCTAAAAATAATCCAGAAGGTAAATAGACAAAAATATTTATCTATCATAAGGTCATAAAGTGAAAACAGTTTTATCAAGTTAGTCTGAGGACTCAGCTAACAGTCCTATGTTAAAAGTGTTAAAAGTCACGCGCTCTCAACTGCAACGTTATGGTATCGCGGCTTTGTCAGTCACCTTAACGCTGCTGCTGCTTCTGCTATTGCCGCCGACTAAAACATCCATTTCACCGTTGTTTTTTGCCGCCGTGACGTTCAGTGCCTGGTATGGCGGACTGGGGCCAGGGATAGTGGCTACGATAGTGGCTGTTTTAGCTAACAACTATTTCTTCGTACCTCCGATCTATCAGCTAGCAATCAGCCGTGAGACGGACGTTCTCCAGCTAGTCATATTTAGCTTAGTCGCACTGCTGATTAGTTCGTTAAATGCAGAATTACTGGCTGCGAAGCAACGAAGTGAGGCAAGCTTATCAAAACTAGAAGTAAGCTACCGTCGCCTGATTGATACAGCTCACGAAGGCATCTGGTTGATTACCCCAAACTTGCGGACAGATTACGCGAATCAGCGGTTAGCTGAGATGTTGGGTTACAGCGTCCAAGAGATGGGCGATCGCTTTGTTTTTGACTTCATCAATCGAGAGGAACGCATCGAGGCAGAGCAACACATTGAGCGAAGTAAACAGGGAATTCGAGAGCAATTTGATTTTCGGCTTCGCCGTAAAAATGGCGAAGACCTTTGGGCAATCCTCTCCACAAACCCGATTCTCAATCGGCAAGGTGAGTTTATCGGGGTGCTGACAATGCTGACCGACATCACCAAGCGCAAACCAACCGAGAAGGCACTCCAAGAGAGCGAGAGGCGCTTCCGACGACTGGTTGAGGCGAATATTTTTGGTGTCACCTTCGCCAACTTTACCGGAAAAATCAACTACGCCAACGACGCTTTCCTGAAATTAGTCGGATATGAGCGGGAGGATTTGGTTTCGGGTCGGCTTTCCTGGGAACAGATAACACCGCCGGAATATCTGCATTTGGATGCACAGGCAGCCGAAGAACTCAAGAAAAATGGTGTCTGTACCCCATTTGAAAAAGAATATATCCGTAAAGACGGGAGCCGGGTTCCCATTCTTATTGGTGGTGCCCTGTTACAGGAACCTTACGACCAGCAACAAGAAGGGATGGCCTTCTTGATAGACATAAGCGATCGCAAGCGAGCAGAGGAAGCGCTGCAACTGCGATCGCAAGCACTCCAGAATCAGCAGCAATGGCTAGAAGACGTGCTGAATCTGTTGCCATCTGGCTTGTTGTTTATTGAGCCAGGGACGGGTCGAGTCCTCTTCGCCAACCGAGCCGCTGACGAGTTGGCAGGAGGCGAATTTCCCAAAAATAAACCAGCCGAAGAGTACCACACCGTTTACTATTGCACGGATGCGACGGGAGCGCAGATTCCCGACGAGCAAATGCCAGGGGTACGAGTGGCACGCGGCGAACGGCTCAACGGGTTTGAGATGAACTGGCACACGCCAGGAGGAATCCGTCCCTTGATGGTCTTTGCGGATACCCTGCCAGCGATGCACGGTCATTCTCCTGTCTGTGTCGTAATGTTCCAAGACATTAGCAAACGCAAGCAAGCAGAAGCAGCTCTGCGCCAGAGTGAGGAACGGTATTCTACCTTAGCGAGAGTTTCACGGGTGGGAATCTTCCATACGGATAGTCAGGGAAAGTGTTTGTATACCAACGAACGCTGGTGTGAACTTACCGGAATCACTTCAGAAGCAGCATTGGGGGCAGGCTGGGAAACTGCCCTTCATCCGGATGATCGCCAACGTATCTTTGCCGAATGGTATCAAGCCGCGCAGG
>NZ_JACJOQ010000461.1:0-11784 GCF_014695635.1 Coleofasciculus sp. FACHB-712
ATCGCCTTTGTGACTATGACGAATTCTTTTTAGTAAGGTAAAGCTAAATAAACAGATCGTTAAAGAGATGCACCAGAGGATTTCTGAAAAGTGAGTGAAAAGAGCCAGGTAAGGGATGTCTTTACGAAAAGGTTCAGCAAATAGAAGTTTTATGAAATTAACTCTGGCATAGTAGTCTGAACCGTAGTAGGTGCCTGCCATTTTGACATAGACTGTCATTCCCAGAAACAGTAACAGCACTAGACCATTAAAAACGAGAACGGAGCGGTCTTCTAGGATTTGCTTTTTGAGGTCTTGCCAGATTTTTTTTATTTGATAATTCCGCATTTTCATTCAAGCTAGTTGTGATTATTTTATAATAGAAAAACATAACAGACTTAAATAATTAAGTTTTTGTACATTTTTATGTATTTGAGTATAAATAAATTTTAGCAAACGAGTCCAGGGAACCGGGAAATATGTTTGATTTATCTTTAGACTGAAGCTTTCTGTATTTCAAGGAATACAGTAGACGAATAGATAGCTTGAGCATCTGAAAAGAGTTGGAAGAACAAAGGGTTGGGAAGACAATCAAGCGAAATTATGTAATCTAGTCCTTGGGTCAGCTTAAATTATGTTCGTTTTATCGTTACTGTTTATTTTTGCATTAGGCTTAGGATGCCTCAACCTAAAATATTTAAAGGATCGTTAGGTTATTGTCTTTAGTTCCGGCTTGGGAACCGCGTTAAGAAAGTCGGTATAGTAATTGACAGCTTCTCGCATGGCTGCTGTTACATATCTGAGCTTTTAGGGAACGCTAAAATATAACCTCAATGAGGTAAGTCTTTTAGTTTGGTTTCGGTATAGTTTTTGTCTTGCATTAAGGTAATAAAGAGAAGGAGTAACTACCTATGGCAACGAGCATCATGCAGCGTAATAATGTCCAAATGCTGGGTGATGGCAGCCAGACAATTATCTTTGCCCACGGTTTTGGCTCGGATCAGACGGCTTGGCGACATCAGGTAGCAGCCTTCGCGCCTAATTTTCGCATTGTGCTGTTCGACCATGTAGGGGGAGGTAAGTCAGATTTTTCTGCCTATAGTCCGCGCCGCTACAGCAGCTTATACAGCTATGCTGAGGATTTGCTGGATTTATGTGCCGAGTTAAAGTTAACCAAGAGCATCTTGGTGGGGCACTCGGTCAGTGGGATGGTTAGTTTACTGGCAGCATTAGTCGAGCCTGATTGCTTTAGCCAACTGATCTTTCTAGATGCGTCCCCCCGTTATCTCAACGATGACGGATATGTTGGTGGCTTCGAGCAGTCTGACTTAGATACACTCTATGCAGCCATGTCAACCAACTACTATGCTTGGGCTAGCGGTTTTGCGCCGATCGCAATGGCTACTCAGGATCAACCTGAATTGGCAGCCGAGTTTGCTACTACGCTAGCCGCTATCCGTCCAGATATCGCGCAAGCGGTCGCTAAAGTGATTTTCCAGTCTGACCACCGAGATGATTTACCACGATTGAATGTACCGACTGTGATTTTACAGGCAAGCGATGATATTGCGGTACCGCCTGAAGTTGGTCAGTACATGGCAGATAAAATTCCTCAAGGTAAGCTGATGAATATCGCTGCTAGAGGACACTTACCGCATATCAGCGCTCCCGACGTGGTAACGAGTGCAATTGCCCAATGTATCGCCGCTTAAACTTAAATCTTCTTCGATCGCGGTTGCTGCTTTGTCCTCCTGACCGACTACCGACCTTTAGAGCCGTCCTAATCTGGCTAACCCTTTTTTTCGTAGGACTGGGCGTGCTGGATGGATGGAAGCCTATGCAGATGGTCGCCCCAGTCATCTTGACAATATGCACGCTTCTGCCCCTACCAGCGGTGCAAGTTGCACCCGCCGCAGGGCTTTGCATTCTGTTGCTGGGACTGCTGCATGGCGATTGGCGGCTAACCCGCCAGTCACTTGAGCTGGGCAGTGTGGCTGTGTTCGGAACATTTGTAGGCTCTTTTCTGCGGGGAATCGAGTGGCGGTTGGCGTCCCAATCGGTGCTGAGTACTCTTACTAATACCGATACCAGAAATTCTCCCGATATACCGATCCGGCAAGCCCTGATCTTACTGCGGGAGTTTGTTTGTGCCGACGCAGCGATCGCGCTACGCCAACTTGATGATGTGACTGCTGAAGCCTTGGTGTGTATTCCCCAGCAGGCGCTGCCAGATCAACTGACAACGCCCACCTTGTTTGAGAAAGCGATCGCTCAAAATCGCTGTCTCTACTATCCAAACTACCCTGCTACTCCCGGTGCTTCTCATGTCTTGGTCGCTAAAGGGACTCAATCCCTCGCCATCCTTCCATTTCAGTATCCCGGTAGGGGCACGACTTTATCAGCGCCCCATAGCGGTGCAATTTTGCTGATCTGGCATCGCCAGACCAGTATCTCCCCACGTCTGCGCCAATTTATTGAGTCGCTACTTGGCGAGTTACGCACCCTTCTACAGTTCAGCGATACCACCTTGCGGCTGGAGAATCTACAAGCCCGCTTCGGTGCCATGTTAGAGACAATCCATCAGGGAGTGGTATTTGTAGATGAAAGTGGGGAGCAAGGGTGGATCAATCAAGCCGCTGCCGAGCAACTGGGACTCACCCCAGGGGCTGTAGAACCCCCCGTGCTAGCTCAGGCGATGGCATTGCTACGCACGAGCGCTGATAATCAACAGGAAATCGTGGCGCAGGCAGCAAAGTTTTTTTCCCAACCTCAAGCAGTCATTCGCAACTGGATCTGGGTGTTCAAAGGCGACACGCCAAAAACGCTGAGTATCTCTAGCACGGCGACGCGGGTACACGACGTGCCCGGTCGCCTCTGGATATTCGATGATATTACCGAGCGATATTTCGCGCAACTGGCACTCGTCGAGCGTACTCAGGAATTATCCCAGGCGAATTTGGAACTGGAAAAGGCAAAAGCAGCGGCTGAAGCAGCGACTCGCATTAAGAGCCAATTCCTCGCCAATATGAGCCACGAAATCCGCACCCCGATGAATGCAATTATCGGCATGACGGGACTGCTACTCAACACTGAGTTAACTCCTCAGCAGCGAGATTTTGTGGAAACCACCCAAAGCAGTGGCGATGCATTGCTAACGCTAATCAACGACATTCTTGACCTTTCTAAAATTGAGTCAGGCAAGCTGGAATTAGAAAAGCATTCTTTTAATTTGCGAGTTTGTGTTGAAGAAGCCCTCGATTTATTAGCTTTCAAAGCAGCCGAAAAAAATCTGGAATTAGCATATTTAATTCATCCGGGAACCCCGCTCTCGATTGTGGGAGATGCCAGCCGGTTGCGCCAAATTTTAGTAAATTTGCTTAGTAATGCGGTCAAGTTTACTCAAACTGGAGAGGTAATTGTATCGGTCAGTGCAAAAGAGGCGATCGCTCAGGAAGAATCGGAAATCGGTTGCGAGCCAACCCACTCATTGCCCGATTACCAAATCCAATTTGCGGTTAAAGACACCGGCATTGGGATTCCCGCCAACCGGATAGACCGCCTGTTCAAGTCTTTCAGTCAGGTCGATGCTTCTACAACTCGCCAGTATGGGGGAACCGGGTTAGGACTCGCGATTAGCAATCATCTGAGCGAAATGATGGGCGGTCAGATGTGGGTCGAGAGCCTGGGAGCGATCGCGGGAAATCCTCCTTCTAACTGGCAACCTACAATAAAAAAAGATCCGGGTGCAAAGAGCAACCCTGAATTTCATTCTCCCCTTCAAGAAGGCGAAAGCGTTGCGGCAAAACCGCTAGGGCCTACATCCCCTGCTACGCTCTCGGTCGCTAACAGCCCTCATCCAGACGTAGGCTCTACTTTTTATTTCACCATTGTTGCGGCATCAGCTCCCAATGTCTCTGCGATCGCTTCTCAAAATCCTCAACCTCAGTTAGATGAAAAGCGGCTCCTAATCGTGGATGATAACGCTACAAATCGCCAAATATTGACGCTACAAGCCCAATCTTGGGGAATGCTGACTTGGGCGGCTGAATCTGGTTTTGAAGCCCTCGACTGGTTGAACTTAGGGGAACCGTTTGATATCGCCATTCTGGATATGCAAATGCCACACATGGATGGTCTGACTTTAGCGGCTAAAATCCGTCAGCTGCCTAACTATGAAAAATTACCCTTAATTGTGTTGACCTCCATCGACAGGCCAGAAAGGAGTCATGATGTCCAAGCCGTCGATTTCGCGGCATTCCTCACCAAACCCGTTAAACAATCCCATCTCTATAATGTCTTGAGCCATATCTTGGGGGAACAGCCGATCCAGGTAAAGCCCTCGCGCTCAAATATACCGGCAATAAATCCCCAACGAGGGGTACAATTTCCCCTGCGGATTCTGTTAGCAGAAGACAATATTGTGAATCAAAAGGTAGCCTTGTATTTACTATCACAGATGGGCTATCGAGCAGATATTGCGAGTAATGGATTAGAAGTGCTAGAAGCTCTACATCGCCAATCCTATGACGTGGTACTGATGGATGTGCAGATGCCAGAAATGGATGGATTGACAGCGACTCGCCGCATCATTGGGGAATGGTTGCCTGCTTCTCGTCCCCGCATCATTGCCATGACAGCGAATGCGATGCAAGGAGATCGAGAAGAATGTCTCAAGGCAGGCATGGATGACTACCTAAGCAAACCGATCCGAACCGAGGAACTCATCCAAGCTTTGAGCAAGTGTCAGCCTTTAAGCGAGGCTGAGGAACCAGGATTGTTAGCGAAGCAGCACGTTAGCGAATCCAAGAGCGATCGCGCCTTAGTCCAGACTGAGGCAGAAATAGACAGTTTAGTCCAGACTGAGGCAGAAATAGACAGTAGAAGAGTTCCCCCTGTCATCCCGTCACCCCCGCACCCCTCCCTTCCGACTCCCCAACTCAGTCCTCAGCCCTCAGTCCTTAGTCCTTCTATAGACAGTAGAAGAATTCCCCCCGTCATCCCGTCACCCCCGCACCCCTCCCTTCCGACTCCCCAACTCAGTCCTCAGCCCTCCGTCCTCAGTCCTTCTATCGACAGTGGAAGAATTCCTCCCGTCATCCCGTCACCTCCTCACCCCTCGCTTCCGACTCCCCAACTCAGTCCTCAGTCCTCAGTCCTCAGCACTTCCATTGATGCCAAAGTGTTGCAATCATTTCGCAAAATGGTCGGTGAAGAAGATGCCGAGGCGATTTTAGGAGAGATGATCGATTGCTACCTCGACGATGCGCCAAAACTCTTGGAAGCGATCGCGATCGCAGTTGCCCAAGCAAATGCACCCCAGTTGCAACGCACCGCTCACACCCTCAAGTCAAGCAGTGCCACCCTAGGTGCCACAACCCTCGCCCAACTCTGTAAAGAGTTAGAAATCATGGCTCGGACTGGAAATATTAAAAATGCATTAGACAAATTGCCGCAGCTTGAAGCTGAGTATGAACAAGTTAAGGCGGATTTGCACTCTCAACGCCAGCCAAATTAGCTATGAACACCACCGACGCTAATCAACATACTCCCCTCATCCTCGTTGTAGATGACGACAAATTCATGCGGCTTCAACTTCGCCGAGCGATGGAACAAGCCGGATACGAGGTAGCAGAAGCAAGCGACGGAGAGGAAGGTTTAGCCGCCTACACGCGCCTACACCCAGATATTGTGCTGCTGGATGCCATGATGCCAGTGATGGATGGTTTTACCTGCTGTCATCTATTGCGTACCCTTCCAGAGGGTGATTCTCGTGGAGAGAAGTTTGGCGATTCTCCTACAGCGACGGGAACTGCTGAAAAAAGTCGCCCCCCTAGAGGATCGCGGAACACACCCGTATTGATGATTACGGCTCTTGAAGATCAAGAATCGGTCGATCAAGCATTTGAGGCGGGTGCCATTGATTACATTACCAAGCCGATTCACTGGGCAGTTCTGCGCCAGCGCGTGCGTCGTGTCCTCCAAGCTAGCCAAGCAACAGAGGAATTGCGACAGCAAACTGAGCGGGCACAACTGAGCGAGGAGCGACTAAGGTTAGCCCTAGAAGCTGCCCACATGGGCACCTGGGACTGGAATATCCATAGCGGCAAAGTTGTTTTCTCCGCAACCGCAGAAGCGAATTTTGGTCTTCCCCCAGGTTCCTTTGACGGCACCTATCAAAGCTTCCTCACCAAAATCCATCCTCTAGACCTAGAATTAGTCACTCAAGCTTTAGTACGCCCCGTGGAAGAAGGGGCGGACTATGACATCGAATACCGGATTATTTGGTCGGATGGTAGCGTTCATTGGATAGCCAGCAAAGGTCAAGTTTATTACGACCAAACCGGCAAACCCATCCGTGTGAACGGCATCAACATGGACATCACCGAGCGCAAGCACTCGGAACAAAAAATTTGCGAACAAGCTGCTCTACTGGATATCGCCACAGATGCAATTCTGGTTCAAAACCTAGACAACCAAATCTTATTTTGGAACCAAGGTGCGGAACGTCTCTATGGCTGGAAGCAAGAAGAAGCCCTCGGCAATAACACTGCTGAGCTGTTGCATAAGCAAATTTCACTAAAACTTCGAGCCGCCCAAAAAACTCTCATCGAGGAAGGAGAGTGGTATGGGGAGTTGTATCAAATGACCAAATCTGGTCGAGAAATCATTGTTGAAAGTCGCTGGACGCTCGTGCGCGATGAGGCGGAAAACCCAAAAGCAATTCTGATTGTCAACACCAATATAACTGAAAAAAAACAACTAGAAAGGCAGTTTCTCCGCGCTCAGCGCATGGAGAGCTTAGGAACGCTGGCTAGCGGCATTGCCCACGATTTAAACAATGTGCTAGCGCCTATTTTGATGTCAGTTCAACTTTTGCAAATCAAAATCCAGGATCGCCAGAGTCAACAGCTGCTTTCCATCCTCGAAACGAATGCCAAACGTGGAGCTGATTTAGTTAAACAAGTGCTTTCTTTTGCGCGAGGCATGGAAGGCGAACGGACAAATCTCCAAGTCGGGCACCTAATTTACGAGATTGCGAAGATCGCAAATGAAACTTTCCCTAAATCAATCGAGATTCATACGCATATCCAGACAAGAGAGCTGTGGCCTGTTTCTGGCGATGCTACTCAACTACATCAGGTACTGATCAATCTTTGCGTCAATGCTCGTGATGCCATGCCAGATGGCGGGACGTTGAAGATTTCCGCCGACAATACAGTAATTGATGAAAACTATGCCAGGATGAACTCAGGTGCAAAAGTGGGTTCCCATATTGTGATTAGTGTCTCTGATAGTGGAGTGGGAATGCCTACTGAGATGCTTGATAGAATCTTTGAGCCATTTTTCACAACTAAAGAAATTGGCAAAGGTACGGGTCTGGGTCTTTCAACTGTTCTTGGCATCATCAAAAGCCACGGTGGTTTTTTGAATGTATATAGCGAAGTGGGAAAAGGCACAGAATTTAAGATCTACTTGCCAGCAATCGAGGGAGAATTAACATCGCAAGCTCTAAAAAAACCATCTAATCTGTTAACTGGAAACGGCGAGTGTATTCTGGTTGTTGATGACGAAGCTTCAATTTCTCAAGTGACTCAAGCATCTCTAGAAACTTATGGCTATAAAGTTTTAACTGCGAGCGATGGGATTGAGGCAGTCGTACTGTATGCCCAGCATAAAACGGAAATTAGTGTTGTACTCCTCGATATGATGATGCCATCTATGGACGGGCCAACAACGATTCGCACGCTACAAAAAATTAACCCGCAAGTTAAAATTATTGCGGTTAGCGGACTCTTATCTAACGATAGGGTGAGTGAGCTGGCTCGCGCTGGGGTCACAACCGTTTTGTCAAAACCCTACACTACAGAAGAGTTGTTGAAAGCCTTACATGAGGTAATCATCTAATGCAAGACTTAACAGCAACTGCTCAACTGATGCCATACTTTCTCTGCATGATTTCCTGACGACAAACGTACCAAAAGTAAAATGCGATATTGAGGATTCCCAGTAACTTCGTGCCATCTTCTAGCATTGCCGGAGTACCATTTCCTTTGATGTGCAAGATGTCCACTAAGCCAGAAATGCCAAATAAGATACCCGCAATTATCAGCAATACATAAGGCGTTGATAAAAGTTTGCGCCAGAAGCATAAACCATAAGCGATCGCGCCAGTACCGTATACTAAGTACATCACCCCTTTGGGCACCTTAGCTACATCTCTCAAAATTAAGGTAATCCGAAATAAATCGTCGGCTAATAAAACAAAAATCCCAATCGCAGAACATAAGATAAATAGATTTGCTTTGCGATTGGGAGAAATTATGTTTAGCAAGCTAAAGCTAAACAAACAAACTGTACCTGAAAGGCACCATAACACTTCAGAGACACTCGTTAATAAGCCGTAGTAGGGTCGTCGGATTGAGAAGGGATCTGCAAAAAGAAATTCAATCCCTTGACCTTTTCCCAGAAATTTTGCGTAAACTGACAGCGCCAAAAATAGTAATACAGTTCCGCCATTCAAGAAGAGGATCGGGCGATCGGCTTCTATTTGCTTCCTACTTTCTTGCAAGATTTTATTAAATACGTGAAGCTGCATTCTTATTTAAATCAGTTATCACCTATTTAACATAGCTGATAACTGATTGTACCGGCTACAGTTTAAATAGAAGCCGTTCTGTAGGTTACAACTTCTTGAGGCACGGTAGGAGCCTGAGAATTGATTTTTCTGGAATAAGTAACTCTCGCTAAAGAAATCCAAGCGGCAAGCGAAAACATGGCTGGATATGCCATCTTGAGTGCCATTAAGATTTTTCCTTGCTTGAGTCCTACCAAACTCCAATGCAGTTTGAGAAACGCCTTAATTTCCTCAAGTTTCGGAATAGATGAGCGATATTTTTCATGCACTAACGGGTAGATTCTTTCCTTGATTAAGATATTTGTTTCTAACCGTTTTTGCAGGGAAAACTTCTGATTGCATCCACCCGGCCATAATGTCCGGAAGGTAAGATACTGATTAACAAATGCGGCATCCCCATATTGGGCAATTTTCACCCAAGAGTCGATGTCATCGCAGTTACCATCTAAAGCCGAATCCCAACCGCCTGACTTGAGAAAGGCATCTTTTTTGAAAGCAACTTGAACGGGTGTCCCAAAAGGAACCACTTCCATCAACATCCCGTAGTGGATATCCTCTTGTTTCACGTAAAATAGTTTGCCAGGACCGCTCGGCTTGGTGCGGGTAACTTCTTCACCATTGACATCAACTTGAACGGCTTGACACGAGCAAATCGCTGCTTGAGGACGTTGAGCGATCGCTTTTACCATTTCCCAGACACAGTTGGGTGCCAGATAGTCATCATCATCCAGCGGTTTGATCCAGTCTCCGGTTGCCACGGCAACCCCAGCATTTACGGTAGCGGAGTGACCGCTATTGACTGGGTTGCGGTAGTAAACTACGCGATCGCCCAAGCTGCGGACGTATTCTTCGGTACCGTCCGTGGAACAGTCATCTGCTACTACCACTTCGCAGGGCAAAGTTTGCGCGAGCGCTGATTCAATCGCCCGCCGCAGCAGCGGTAAACGATTATAGGTTGTAATTACGATGCTAAATTTCAGCATATAGAGCAGCTCCTGAGCCGTTATAAAGTTATTTGTTATCAGCGCAGCTTTCTACTTAAGCCACAAAAGTCAGGTACTTTTTCAATCCATTAGTTTACTTTTTCAGCCTTTAGGGGGATGAATTAGCCGATTTTACTTACGTAAGTACACTAACATCTACCCGTAGATAGAGAATAGACTTGCAAAATTTATCCGTATAAACACTTATCTTAAGCAATTTTTTTGAAGAAAGCATCAAGATAAGGTGAAGAAAATGTATATCCCGGATAATCTTCTTAAAGTTTTCGTAAAGATATCGGCAACCCGCTATCAATTCATCGGTTTGTATCATTAAATACAAACAAATTTCACAAAAGACGCGATCGCTCGGAAACCCGATTTTACAGTATCAACTATAAACTCACCGTGCTTTTAAGGATGATAACTTCGGCAGGTTTTGGGGAACTCAGTTAAGGAAAGAAGTTTCTATTGCTGTTAGAGACGCTGCCGCCAGTGAGTCGGAGCGATGTCCCATCATCTGCTTTTACAGGCAGCTATAGTGGGAAAAGTGCCAATGCCTACAGCACGCTGCGCTTACCGCGTAGCGATACTTGTAGGGGTTATCGTCGCCTAACCATCATGAGCGAATTCCCAGATTTTTCCGATTTAGGCTATCAAATCGAAAGAGAGCTAGGGCACAACCCTTGCGGGGGTCGAGTTACTTACCTGGCAAGCCGTACCAATACACAGCAGCGCGTCGTTATCAAGCAATTTCAATTTGCCCATTCGGGTGCCCGCTGGTCAGACTATCAAGCTTACGAGCAAGAAATTAAGGTGCTACAGCAGCTGAACTCACCCAGCATTCCCCAGTACCTCGATTCCTTTGAAACTCCCACTGGCTTTTGCCTAGTTCAAGAATATAAACCGGCTCCCTGTGTCTCTACATCGCGTCACTTTACCCCAGAGGAAGTCAAGCAAATTGCCATTGCCCTGTTAGAAGTTTTAGTCTACTTACAACAGCAAAATCCCCCGATTATCCATCGAGATATTAAGCCGGAAAATATCTTAGTGGATGAACAACTGAAGGTTTACCTGGTAGATTTTGGCTTGGCTCGCATCGGAGGTGGGGAAGTCGCCGCCAGCAGTACCGTCAAAGGCACGTTGGGATTTATGCCGCCAGAACAGGTGTTCAATCGCCAACTCACCCAAGCATCTGACTTATATAGTCTCGGCGCGACGCTGATTTGCTTGCTTACCCAAACCAAATCTACTGGAATTGGCAATTTAGTTGATGAAGCTTATCGGATCGATTTTAAGCAGATGGTGCCGCATCTGAGTCGGCAATTTGTAGACTGGCTCTCAAAAATGACGGCACCCAGCCTCAAAAATCGCTTCGAGCGTGCAGCGGATGCCCTAGAAGCTCTGAGGTCGATTGATGTTCGCCGCCGCGTACTCAAGCCAAGTGATATTGTCCGCTATGCCAAGGCATTCGGAACTCTAGACCGTCCCACAAAAACTAAGATTCTTGCCGCTGGATTAGTGTTAACATCCCTGGGGTTTGCCACGGTCAAAGACAGACCCAGTTTAGTTAAAGCGGATCTCGTCAGGCAGTTGTTGGAAACTAACCACTGTGACAGATGCGACTTAAGCTATGTTCATCTGAGTCGAGCCGATTTGAGTAACGCCTATCTAACGGGTGCCAACCTTCGAGATGCCTATCTCAGGGGTGCTAACCTCATCGGTGCCGACTTGACGGGTGCCGACCTCAGGAATGCTTACTTGGCAGTTGCCGATTTAACCATTGTTAAGTTCAGGGGTGCCAACCTCGAAGGTGCCGACCTCCAGGATGCTTACTTGGGGAGTGCCGACCTGAGAGGAGTCAAACTCAGGGATGCCAATCTGGAAGCGGCTGACCTTGAGGGTGCCGACTTGACGGGTGCTGACCTCAGGGGAGCGAACCTCAAAGATGCCAACTTAGAGGGTGTCACGATAACCGGAGCCAAGCTGACAGACACCATCATGCCCGATGGCTCGGTTCATCGATAGCTTAATGCAAGTGGTTCCAACGAGCAATCTGGATGATAGCAAAAACAGAGCGATCGCATCCGTTACTTTTGCAGCCATCTGTTATAAAAGACTCACCACCTACATCTATCGATAGGTAGGCTCATGGGTAATTTAGCAGACTTTTCTAGCCAAGGCTATCAA
>NZ_JACJOQ010000462.1:0-4495 GCF_014695635.1 Coleofasciculus sp. FACHB-712
TGCTACTCCAAATCACTTGAGATGTTGAAGTGTTCGCTCCGTTTGCTGCTTCACTACTTGAAGTATCGAACTGTTCCTCTACCCGCTTAGTTCATTACAATTTCAGCAACGCCTAATTTGTTTTTGTCGAGATGCGCCTTTGAATTGAGCCGCAATTTGCTCCACTGTCCATTCGCCGCCTTGAGTGCGGAGCAAATCGCGCACCGCAGCGAGTTGATCTTTGAAGGCTTTGGGAAATTTTTGTTGTTCAACGGGGGCGATCGCAGTTTCCTCTTCGACTTCAGCGATACCTTCAATCACTTGCTGAATATGTGCTTCACCGGGAGCCTGATACTCAGGACGCAGCCAGCGAATAAACCCATTGCGTTCTTCTTGAGCGCGTTCTGCATTTAAGGCGACCAAGCGTTCCAAAATAATCTCATTAATGCTCTCATGCTCAGTGCTTTTTCCCTCATCCCCAGCCCTTCTCCCTGAGGGAGAAGGGAGCCGATCTAAATTCCGGTTCCCCTCGCCCTCTGGGAGAGGGGTTAGGGGTGAGGGCAATGCCTGAGCAATAGTCTCCAAAACAGCTTCTGTGTTACTAAAAACCTCTTCATTACGGAAGCGCAAAACCGTGAAGCCATTCGCCTGCATCCATTGGTCGCGATCGCTATCTCTCTGCTGTTGCTGTGGCTGTTGATGAATTTTGCCATCTAGTTCGATGACTAGGCGAGCCGCATGGCAGTAAAAGTCAGCAATAAACTGCCCTAGATTATGTTGCCTGCGGAACTTGGCATCGTATAAGCGGCGATCGCGCAAACACTCCCACAACAGCTTTTCTGCCGGAGTTTGCTGCTGCCTAAGCTCCTTCGCTCGTTGCAGCAGTTCCGATGGAATCTGCCTAGTACGTCCTGCTAGCTTAGAAATTCCCTCATCCCCAGCCCTTCTCCCCAAGGGAGAAGGGAGCCGATCTAAATTCCGGTTCCCCTCGCCCTCTGGGAGAGGGGTTAGGGGTGAGGGCGAAATCAAATCCTCCCACCCATACGCCTCAAACACTGCTACATCCAACTCATCATGGATTTGCTTCAGCGTGGAAACCAACGCTTTGTTGTTAAATTCCCGGTCTTTATCGGTGAGTTCGACCCCTGCGCGGATCTTTTCCACCAGGTTATACATGGCAGTGATGGTGACATCGGGATGCTGTGCCTGAACACGCTTGCGGTGGGCATCGAGGCGTTCGCCCAGTTCGCGGATTTTTTGTTTGAGTTCGAGTGTGGGTTCTGGGAAGGGGAAGGGATCGAAGCAACGAGTTTTGTTGTAGCGCGGTCTATCTTCTAGTGTTCCTCCTGCTGCAAGCGCCCAGGTTACATGAATTTTGCTAGAGAGAACTCCTAAGAAATAAGCATCATCAAGAGCGATCGCAATCAACATATTGTCTGGAACAACATCATGAGCCAAAAATACAAACACACGATGCTTGGCAGTTTCAACTGTTGTAATATAGCTGCTTAAATCCTTCAAAGCAGGTCTAAAGTTGGTGCGAGGCTCCCCAAAAATCCACCAGTTCTGACGGTATATCGCACGATTGTTCTGATCTCTTTCCGGCTTAACTCTTTCACGTACCCACTGATAGACTTTAGGATATCTTTCAAAAACTTCTTTCTCACTTAGACCATAAAGATCAATCACTAAGGAATTTCTTGTAGATTGAAGCAAATCGCGTCCATTCAGATAGGGATAAATTACTTCAGACTCTAGATTGATTGCCTCTTTTTGCGTCACACAAAACCCCATTCCATGAAGCTTCATGCCTGGGCAACATATACTAGCGTTACTTTTCAATGAAATAGTACTTGCAATGTTTGCTCCAGCCTTAAGATGACTAAAAATACTTCCTACATTCTTTACTATGACTTCAACTTGCTCTGCCGAATCTTCTGGTGTTTCTGCATCCACTTCTTGAACAACCGTTCCAAGCTGTGCAACTTGAACAATATTTGATGAATCCGCTTGTCCTACAGTCATTGCAATTCTGACCGCTGCCCCCTCATTTGTCCAGGGATGATCCGCGATCGCAAATATCAAGCGAATTGGCTCTTTTTTATTTTGATGGAAATCAATAACTTTTCTTTGGCGAACTTGATGAATGCTATTTGTTGTGATGAAGCCAAACCGATTAATACGGTTGGCTCTAGATAATTCTGCCGCTTTGTGCCACCAATACATGACGTAATCTACTGTATCAGGTACATCTTTATACTCTTTACGGAGAGTTTCAGCATACCCATCTCCCAATCTTTCACGAATCCAGGCATTCCCAATAAATGGGGGATTACTCACTACATAATCTGCCTCCTGCCACTCCGCAGGACGCGCATTTATATACCGATAAATCGGAATGCGATCGCTCGGATCGGGAACCATTTCCCCCGTCACCGGATGCTTCATCATCCGTCCGCCCCATCGTGTTCTCACCTTGCCTGTCTTCGGGTCAACATCCTCTTCCTTACCGTCATACGTCAACACAGCATCCCGGCATTCAATGTTTTTGTATTCGCGCAAAACAGGCTCTACGGGAGGAATGTCGCCAAACTGTCTGAAGTGCCACTGCAAATAACCAATCCAGATCACCAAATCTGCGATCGCCGCCGCACGGGGGTTAATCTCAATCCCCAAAAACTGTGATGGGTTCACCTGAGCAATATCCAACCGTAACTGTGCTTGACCTGTCACATCTTCCAGACGGCGCAACACCTCCGACTCTAGTTGCTTCATCAAATCCAGCGTCACATACAAGAAATTTCCCGATCCACACGCCGGATCGAGAATTCGCACCTGGCGTAACTCTGTCAGAAACCCTTCCAATGCTGCAACAGCTTTCTTCTTCTGGGCAGCAGTCGGCTCTTTTGACCCATCCCCCAAAATTTGCTTCACTTCCCCCTGCACCAGATCCCACTGTTCCCGCAACGGTTCCATTACCACCGGACGCACCAACCGCTCCACATATGATCGAGGGGTATAGTGTGCCCCCAGTTTGCTGCGTTCCTTTGAATCCAATGCCCGTTCCAACAACGTGCCAAAAATCGCAGGCTCTACATCCTTCCATTCCCGCTTCGCTGCGGTTAGCAACACCCGAAGCTGATCCGCCGTCAAGTCAAACGCCCTTGCCTCGGCAAATAACCCCCCATTAAATTTCAACAACCTGCCATAAAAGCCAAAGCTTGTCCCATCATTCATTGCCTGCCAGAGAGCTTCTACCTCCGGCTTAAAACTCTTGGGATTGGGCAACCATCGCGTCTCCAACGCATCCATAAACAAATGCTCCTTCAATAGCCCCACATCTTCAGCAAACATGGTGAAGATGCAACGCATGAGGAAATGGGCAACCTCTTCCGGTTCATGCAGACCTTCTAACCGCTTTGATAATTCCGCTAAATCTGCCGCTACCTCTCGCGTCACCTTCGCCGCAATCTTTTCAGGGTTGCGCTTTTGCGGATCGGTAAAGATGTCAACAAACAGATCAAAAATCTCTGGCTTTCGCAGAGCAGTCAGGCTAATATCCTGACGCGCTCCATATCCACCATAATCACCGCTGAAGCCCATCTACAGCTCAAAGTGATCGCCAATATCACAGGTCAACAGAAATGGAGGTTTACTGGGTAAATTGCGGGTATAGGCGATCGCCTGCACAAATGCTGCTTCCATTGCCTTGAGGTAAGAATTCGTGCCGCGTTTTGCCGTTCCTTTGCCGGATTTTTCACTGCCCTGCTTCGCCTCAATCAAAAAATGATCGGCTTTGTAGAGGTCAATATAACCCGGTGTTTTCTTGCCGCTGGGATGATAAATCGTGATGTCTTTATCAAAACAGTACGGATCGCCTGTCACACTACCCTTCACATCCGGACGCTTCACTCCCAGCGCATCACATAGTTCCGAAAAGAACATTTGATAGTTAGCACGCTCATTGCCACTAGAATTTTGCCAACGGGTAATAAACTGCTCAATTCGGGCTGCATCGGATGGAGTCATGAATGGCTTGTTTTGGAGGTCAGGAAATTGGGGGACAGAATCCTATGAGGCGATTGTGAAATCATCTCCTCATGGTTAGTATTCCCGTTTACACCCCCAACCTACAAACTCTCAACTTGGACTGTCGAGGTTTTATGAGAAATTCCACCCTCCAACCCTCACCTTCCGACCTCTGAACTCGAAACTTCGACCTTGCCCAAGTTTTGCTTAGAGGAGGAGGAAGTAGCGATGGCTCTGGCAGGATTACCTGTTGTCGGTTAGGGTTCTGGAAAGCTGATTTCTTGCCGCCCTCAGTTTTGTTTGTATTATGCTCAGTGCGCCTCTCCAACTGCCTGACGCAGATATCGTGTTCTACCCGTCTCTGCTGGATGGGCAGGAAAGCGATCGCTTGCTCACACAACTGACTGAAACAATCGACTGGCGACAAGACTGGATTAGCATCTACGGGCGCTCAATGCCTCAACCCAGACTGACGGCTTGGTATGCC
>NZ_JACJOQ010000463.1:0-12312 GCF_014695635.1 Coleofasciculus sp. FACHB-712
CAATATTTTTCATTTCTAAACTAAAAAAACTTGATAAAAATCAGAATCTGTAAATAAAAAAGTATTTTTTTATTTAGAGCTTACCCAATATTGCCAAAGTCTTAAGAATTTTAACCCCCCTTAAAAAGGGGGGTTGGGGGGATCGAGCTAGGAAGTTGCAAGCTTACGATTTTCTACCAAACTTCGTTTTTAAGTCGTTTAGTGTTGGTGATTTTTGTTGCATGCGATCGCTTGTTTTTTTCACACTACTTCCGCCGCTTACCTCGCCTGCTGATTTCATGGACAAACTAATGCGTTTCAACTGCTCGTTGACTTCTAGAACTCGCACTTTCACGACTTGTCCTACTTTGACAATTTGCTTTGGATCGTCTACAAATCGGTCAGAAAGTTGCGAAATATGCACCAAACCATCTTGGTGAACGCCGATATCGACAAACGCGCCAAAGTTTGCAACATTCGTCACAATCCCTTCCAGTTCCATGCCAATTTGGAGATCCCTTATTTCTTTGACTCCTTCCTTAAAAGTGGCATACTTAAACTCGGCGCGGGGATCTCTTCCCGGTTTTTCCAATTCGCTGATAATATCGCGCAGCGTTGGTTCGCCGACGGTATCGGTGACGTATTTCTTCAAGTTGGTTGACTTAAGTTTTTCTGCAACCTGCGTAATTTGCTCCAACGGCACATTTAAATCTTTAGCGATCGCTTGTACAACCCCATAACTCTCAGGATGCACGGCTGTATTATCCAAAGGATTTTCGCCAGCGCGAATCCGCAAGAAACCAGCCGCCTGTTCAAAGGCTTTTGGCCCTAATTTTGGCACTTTCATCAATTCCCGGCGGTTTTTGAATGCACCCTGCTTGTTGCGATAGGTGATGATATTTTTGGCAACCGTTGGTGTCATCCCGGAAACAAAGGTCAAAAGTTCTTTTGAGGCAGTGTTCAAATCCACACCGACATAGTTCACGCAACTTTCTACCGTATCATCTAGCTTCGTTTTCAGTAATTTTTGATCGACATCGTGTTGGTACTGTCCGACGCCAATCGATTTGGGATCAATCTTGACGAGTTCGGCTAAGGGATCTTGCAAGCGACGACCGATGCTGATAGCACCGCGAACCGTAATATCAAGATCGGGAAATTCTGCGATCGCGACATCACTCGCAGAATAAATCGATGCTCCCGACTCATTCACCATGACTTTAATCGGTTTGCGATCCATCGTCTTGAGAATTTCTGCAACGAACTCATCCGTCTCTCGTCCGGCAGTGCCATTACCGATGGCTATCAGTTGAATATTGTACTTTTCAATCAATTTCTTGAGAGTGCTGGCAGCCTTCAATCGCTGCTCGGCTGCTTGATGGGGAAAGACAGCCTGGTATTCTAAAAATTGCCCCGTCTCATCAAGAACGGCAACTTTGCAGCCAGTCCGAAATCCCGGATCGATTGCCAGCGTCGGCTTCAATCCCGCGGGACTCGACAGCAGCAACTCCCGCAAATTACTTTCAAATGTCTTAATCGACTCGACATCTGCATAAGCTTTTCTATCAGCACGCACTTCGCTAATCAGGGAAGCTTTCATCAAACGGTTGAAGGCATCTTTGAGCATTCCCCGATAAAAGTCTCTCACCGCAGGGACTTTCGTTTGGATTTCCTGCGACTCCAAATACGACAGGACAACTTCTTCATCGAAGGAAAGTTCTAAGTTCAATACTTCCTCCGTCTCGCCTCGCAGCAGTGCCAGCAAGTTGTGCGGCGCAATATTTTTTACCGAAGCCTGGAAATTTCGGTACATCTCAAATTTGGTGGAACCTTCGGGATGATCGTTTTTGATGCGCGAGACGAATACCCCTTCGTTCATCAAATAGTCGCGTAGATGCGATCGCACCTCAGCTTTTTCAGACACCGCCTCCGCCAGAATGTCAGAAGCACCTTTAAGCGCTTCCTCCACCGTCTTCACTCCCTTTTCTTCAGAAATATACTTTGTTGCCTCAGCCTCCAAGGATGCAGGCTGAGCAGTGCGATTGTTCAGCGACTTGATGAACTCTGCCAGGGGTTCCAGTCCTTTTTCCCTAGCGATGGTGGCGCGTGTCCGTCGCTTCGTTTTGTAGGGTAGGTAAAGATCCTCTAGTTCGGTTTTTTGCACAGAGGATTCGATTTTAGCTTTCAGCTCATCGGTCAGTTTACCTTGGGATACGATCGCTTCCAGAATCGCCGCCTTGCGCTCTTCTAGCTCCGTCAGGTAGGTAAATCGCTCCGACAGGTTGCGAAGCTGGATTTCGTCCATTGTGCCAGTACGCTCTTTCCGATAACGAGCAATAAAGGGAATCGTTGACCCCTCGGCGAAAAGTTCCAGCGCACTTTGCACCTGAGAAGGTTTGAGGGAAAGCTCTTGTGCTAGTAGTTGAGGAATGTTCAGCATCGGATGTGTTCAGCAGTTACGAATCAGACACTTCTGTGATGATCATCCTAAAACACCCATCCACGAATTATTTTTATCGCTTCCACATTGACAGAAAACTAATTGTGTGTAAAGGCACCCTTACTGCCAAGGAATATCAATGAGATATAGCCGTTCTCCGTTGGATGCAGTACATTTTTGACCTCTCTCCAAACCTCTGTCCTAGCAGGAGAGAGGCTTTGATTTAAGTCTTACTCCCCTTTCCCACTAGGGAAGGGCTGGGGGTTAGGTTTGTATTGGACTCAACTAGCTTGCCCGCTATATTCTCACCTGGGAGCTATCTGTCCATACTGTCACCCAATCGGGTGAACCACTTGGAGGAAGATAATAACCTTTAGGCAAAGTAACTCTAATAAATAGAGTTGGCGATTTTTGAGCGATAAAATTGCGTCATCTGACGCTGATAAAAATTACTTTTCATTTTAAGAATATGTTGCTAAATGATACTCTGCACCAATTACCCAAAGTTGAACTTCATCTTCATCTGGAGGGAGCAATTCCCCTCACAGCCCTTTGGCAACTTATAGAAAAGTATAATGCCGTTTCTTCCGTTGGTTCATTCTCCCAGATGGAGCAAAAATTTCAATACAAAGATTTTCAACATTTTATTGACACCTGGGTTTGGAAGAACAACTTTTTACGAGAATACGAAGATTTTACATTGATTGCCAGTAAAGTTGCTGAGGATTTAGCTTCTCAAAATATTATTTATGTGGAAGCTTTTTATTCTCCAGGTGATTTTATTCGGCATGGACTGGAACCCCAGAAACTCACAGAAGCAATTCGCAAAGGTTTGGATGTTCATGCCGATAAAATTACAGTGAATTTAGTAGCCGACCTGATTCGAGATTTCGGACCGGAACAGGGAATGACTTGGGTAAAACAGATTCACGAGGTAAAAAATCTTGGAGTCTTGGGAATTGGCATCGGTGGCTCGGAACAAACATTTCCTCCCGAACCCTACGAAGCGGTTTACGAGCAAGCGAGAAACTTGGGATTTAAAACTTCTGCCCACGCGGGTGAAGCAGCAGGTTCTGAGAGTATCTGGGGAGCCATTCGCAGCTTAAAAGTGGATCGTATTGGGCATGGTGTACGTGCGATAGACGATCCAGAATTAGTATCCTTTTTGAAGTCAGAGCAAATCCCCATAGAGATGTGTCCTATCTCTAATCTGAGAACAGGAGTCGTTGCTGACATCTCACTCCACCCGATTAAAAAATTATACGAGGAAGGACTGCTGATAACGGTTAATACTGACGATCCAAAAATGTTTAATTCGAGTTTAGCTTACGAATATAAAATGTTGGTTGAAAAATTAGGGTTTTCTTTGGATGATATTGTAAATTTGATTAAAAATGCCATCAAATCTTCTTGGTGTGATGACACAGAAAAAATGGAGCTACTTAGAAAAATTGAAACGGCACCGCCCTTAATCAATTCCTAATCTCTTAAGATTTCTACAATTAAATAAAAAGTGAAGCCTCAATCTACCTTTGATTAAAAAAAGAAGCGATCGCTTCTTTTTTTCAGAGAGCGATCGCTTCTAATTAAAATTTGTTCTGACGACAAAAGTTTGTCCAGTTGCAAAAGCAACACTTCAAGTATTTGTTCCTAAACTTCCCCTTCCTCGAAGTTTGGTTTATCAAACATTCCCTTCAGTTTCTACTGGCACTAAAATGTACTTTACCTGCTTATCAGGCCCCTTGACAATCTGAGGTTCAGATGGAGTGGCATCCTCAGATGCACCTTTCAATGCTTCTCCCGCACCTCTGACATTCTCGTTAACATTATCCGCTGCATCCTTGAGTACATCCACTGTACCTTTCACAGTTTCGTTAACATTCTCTGCTGTACCCTTAACTGTGCTAAGGGTATCTTTTACGGTGTAATTAACATCCTGGGTGACGCCCTTAACTTTGTCCCCTACATCGATTACTGTGTCGTTAACGCTGACAGCTACGTTCTTTACACCATCACCTACGCTTCTTACAGTTTGGTTAACACCGTCAGCGGCATTTTTGACTGCATTTCCTGCATTTCTTACAGTCTGGTTTACCCGATCAACGGCACCCTTATTCGCCATAGCGCCAGCTATCGCACCCACCGTAGCACCAATGAATGCTCCAATCGCTATTTTAGTCAAGGCATTATTCATGCCTGTGTCTGCCGGAGGAGTATCATATTCGTGTGGAATTTGCTCAACAAATATTTCATCTTCACCCAAAACTTTGTCATTATCAATCATAAAAATCGTCTCCTTTCTACTTAAATAGATACTGATGATAGCCGCCTGCTTAAATGGGAAAAAAGCGATATTCTCTTAACCTAAGCAAATGCGGAAATATCCTTTGCTAACGCTTAGTTCAAACCCAACTAATTACAATTTTATTCTAATTTGCAAGGGTTGTTTTTCAGTGACAATTGATAAAGGTTAGGAGTCATGAATTATGAGTTATCAATTTCCAACTCTTAACTCCTAACTCCTAACCCTTCTATCAATCATTCGCAGTCATCAAGACTTGCTTCTAAATGTCAGCAGTATCTTCATAACGTTGGAAACCAGAAGCTTCCCCTTCTTGGAGATAGGTTGCATTAGGATCTAGTGAGGTTTCAGTCTCTGAAAACCTATTTCGATTAACCACATCTTCCTCATCTGGGCCGGAAATATATGCTGTCTGCATATCCATGTCCCTTTCCATGCCGATGTACGCAGTTGTCGTGACCTGCGGCGTACTGATCACCGGATGCTCTTTAGCTACCTTGACGTTCTGCTCGTAAGATGGCTTGATATCCTCAGCGGCATCCTGAACTGCGTCCAATCCACTGATTGCAGATTGCTTGGCATCCTCAGTTTTATCCTGTAGCTGGTCTGCGGCACCTGCTACAACTTGCTTAGCATTTGAAGCTGTACCCTTTACTGCGTCCAATGTACCTACTACAGCCTGGCTAACACCTTCAGCGGTATCTTGTAATGTGCCTACTACAGCGTAGTTAACGCCTTCAGCTACACTCTTAACCGCTTCGCCAACACCTTTGGCTGTCTGACCAACACCGCCAGCTACAGTCTTTGCTGCTTCGCCAACACCTTTTGCAGTCTGGTTAACACCGCCAGCAATAGTCTTTGTCGCATCGCCAACACCTTTGGCAGCGTGTTTCACACCCTCAGATGTTCTCCTACCAGCTACCAGACCGGCTAGTGTCCCTAAGGTAGCACCGATGAGTCCTCCCATCAGCGCTCTAGATAAGGCTGGATTCATGCTGCTAGATTGTTGTCCAGCATTCATACTGCCGGATTGTTGCCGAGCATTGATGTCGGTGGGTTGTTGCCGAGCATTGATGTCGGTGGGTTGTTGCCGAGCATTGATGTCAGTGGATTGTTGCCGAGCAACAGATTGAGATGTAATCGTAGGGCTGTTTTCTGCTCTTGCTATTCCACTAGGTTGAGTTGTGCTTTCTGTACGAATATAAGGTTGAGCTGTCTCGCTAGAGCCAGCATTTTCGTCACGTCTCTCGAAATTTGGCGTATTATTAGTCATCATTGTCTCTTTTGCCCCCAAGCATCTAAATATCGTTTTGCTGTAGCTCGTTATCTATTGCAACTCTAACGAGCCTCAAGAAGGATTTAACTGAGCTAAAGGCAGACATGACTCAACACCTATTGCATCTGTAGTTGTAGATATGGAATCCCAATCATCGTATATGGCTATACCTTGCTGGGTATTTAAGGATGTCTCCCTTGAGGTCGGTGTAAGTCTATACGTGCGATCGCTAAATTAGCAGTAGCAGTGACTTCAGATCGTTAAGCCGTTTTGGTAGGCAGGAGACGGGGCATTATGACACAGAGCAATCAGCCTTTTGATCGGCATGACGAAAATACTGACCGGATTCCGGCACAGTCCAGCGTTCCTCCAGCAGACACTAGCGGAGATGGCGGTGATGCTGCGTCAGATGCAGCCAACGAAGAAACTGAGACAACTACTGAAGAGTCCGGTGTTCAGCCAACAGGCACCCGCAGGCGTGTGGCGAATGCTGCTTTAGCTGGAGCAACCTTTGGTGCTGTAGTCAGTGCAGCTGCTGCGGCGTTTACTGGTAAAAGTGTAGGTGAGGGTATTAAAGCGATTGTTGAAGGTGCTGCGGATTTAGTAATAAAAGGTGCTGCTGCGGGTGTTCACCCTACGATTGAAGGTGCAATCGACAGCCTTAAAGGCGCTGCTACGGGTGTCCACCCTACGATTGAAGACCCTTGGGATACGCATAAAGGTCCTGTGGCTGTTCAACCTACTATTCCTATTGAATATGGCAGCGACACGCTTCAAAGTCCTGCTGCGATTGTTCAACCTCCGATTGAAGATGCCAGGGACACACTTCAAAGTCCTGCTGTGATTGTTCAACCTCCGATTGAAGATGCCAGGGACACACTTCAAAGTCCTGCTGAGCCTGTTAAAACCCTTGTATCTCCCGTTGATTCTATCCCCCAATTAGATCCGCCCTCTGCCGCTAGTGCAACTGCCGCTAGTGCAACTGCCACTGGTGCAACGGGTAGTGTTGCGAATGATGTAATGAACAGCTCTGCTTTAGTGCAACTGTTGCTGAATCAGGTAGGTAGTGAACTAGCAATGAGTTTCTACGAGCAACTACCAGCAATTGTCCTGGCTGAAATTCAACGGTTAAGCACCAACCCCACCCCGGAAGAGCAGCAGCGCATCAGAGACAGCTGGACAAAAGCTTTAGAACCCATCGCTATTGCGATTATCCAATCGGGACAATTATTTAAATCCAATGCTTTGTATCCAACAAATAATTATCCAACAAACAATGGATATCAGAAGTATACTCATTCAACTGGAGACAAGTTGAATTAATAAATTTATCAATTTGAGGATTTTTGATACAAATATTGGTAGTAAAGTTTTACTATCAATCAAAATTTAAGTTGGAATGCGGCAAAGAACCCAACTCGATTAAGCATTGGTTGGGTTTCTTTGTTGTTGGGTTTAACCTACTGTTATTGAGAATGCGATCGCTTACTTTTAGCGGTTGCCTTTCTTAGCGTTTTAAACAGTTTGTAGGTGCTTGTTTCAGTTGATTGTGGCGATAAAAACCATTTAAGTTAAGCAAAGCAGAACGATAGCGAACTTTTCTGACATTGTTCCTGCCAGGGCTATTCAGCCTGCCAATTACAGTAGCTCTCGCAACTTTCAAGTAACCCTGATTGTCCCAATTAACTAACCGGGTGCCTGATGAGTTTGGCGGTATATTTTGCCGACCAATATCTCCGACAATTTCTATCGCTTCGCCGCTAACAGTTTTCTTATTAACTACACCGCTAACACAAGCGGTTACTTCGCCCAAAGTTTTGGTATCGTAAAGGTCTCCGACTAGGCGATTTCCTTTCTTACCAAATACATAACAATGGCCTAAATCTACACCCTGTTGGTTCCCGGTGCCTGAGGGAGGTTTGCTACAAAATGTGTAATTACCATTCGATAGGCTTTGAATAGACTGAACTGGGGTTGGAGTTGGGGTTGAAGTGCTGGATGCGATCGCTGTAATTTTTAACGGTGTAGCTGCCCAACGTTCATTAGGATAGATTTCTTTTACTTCACCACTGAATGTAATTGCTTTTCCTTCTGCCTTGAAACTATCAGGAAGATTACAAGTTGCATATCTTATACCATCCTGTCCTTCAGTTAGGATGACATAAGTTTCACCAACCAGTGTCACTTTACCCTTTTTGTCTTTCACAGTTTCTACGGTTTTTCTATCGTCATAGGTACATGTAGAAGAAAGCTGTGCCAATTTGGAGGGTGATGTCTGTGATACAGTTAGTCGCTGGGTTGATTCTGAAGATTGGGCGATCGCTAGGACGTGTTTCCCAGAGGTGATTGTTCCCAAAAGGGTGAGAAATAAGCTAAAAAATAAAATTGATTTCCGGCTATTACTCATTTTGATTTTTCTCGGTAAACTAATTGTATACAACACCAATGTAGAAAGCGTTTCCGAAAACTCTGGGTTGATTATGTGTCAGTATTTGAACTGACATAGGAAGGCTGGCGAAGCTGCGAATTCTATTTGCTAAGATTATTCTCTTTCATCCTTACTCGTACATCTGTTTATGGTTTGCTAAAAGCTGTAAATATTTCTCATTTATCTTTGCTTGCATCCATTTCTCTTTAAAGATTGCGGCTGATTCAGCTTTAACCGGATCTACTTCATTTGGTAGAATATCTTTCCTTGCTTGAAGCAGGGCTTCTTTAGAGGTTTCTTTTTGAGGATTTGACTTAAATTTTCTGCCGCTTTTATGATTGGCATATCTGCGCGATCGCGTATAACCCATTTGTAAAAACTTCCGTGCCATATCCGCCCCAACAAAATCATCTTGTTCTAAGTAATCCAGAAACATCTGGTAAATTTTTTCGCTCGATTCTCTGGCAATCTCTGGAGTTTTAAAGCGCCAGTAGGGAAGAATTTCTGATTTGTAGGGTTCTACCAAAAGCACCCCCTGCTCGCCCTTACCCACTCGATAAAGTTCGGGAGAAGAGCGAAAATCGATTGCCTTAAAATCTAAAGTGTAATCAAAGGGCATGATAATTTTTATTTTGAATAATAGACTTAAAGAAAAAAGTCTTGCTTCTATCGAAAGTAACGAAAGGAGTCTTTTCTGTCATGCTATCTAGCCCCCAATCCGTCAACACTGCCCTTTCCGCAGGGGATCTGCGGCGAGTCCACCACATTGCCTTAAACGTCCACGATCTGCAAGCTTCCCGCCACTTCTACGGGGGTATCCTGGGTTTGTACGAACTGACGGGTGAAGAAGTGCCGACCACATTGCGATCGCTTGTAGCATCAGGCAAAGTTACCAATTTCGTCACCCCCGATGGTACCGTCCTCGACTTGTTTTGGGAGCCGGATTTGCCACCCCCAGACAATGACCCGCATCGCGCTTTTACCCGCGCCAATCACCTCGCCTTTGACATCGACCCGCAGTTGTTCGAGCGGGCGGTCGAGGTGCTAAAACAAAATCAAGTGCCCATCGATCATGGCCCTGTCAGCCGTCCCACCGGACGAGGCATTTACTTTTACGACCCGGATGGATTCCTGATTGAAATTCGCTGCGATCCAGCAGAAACTAAAAGGGAAAGTATCTAGTGGAGCGTGCAACCAGTGCAGCTAATTAAGGTGATGGAAGAGGCGTTAAACAAGCCTCCGATTCAATATGAACCACACAAGCACACGCTGAAAGCTTGGGCGATGTATTGTCTGAGAGACAGAGGATTTAAAGTGGTTTATGCGGAAAAAGCCGATTTTGCTGTTGAAACTCGTGGCGGCGAGAAGCTCTATTTTAAAGTGGCAAATAGTGCAGAGAATTTAGACGGGAAATCTGGCTGGATAGTATTGGATAGCTCAACGAATAACGTCAGCATAACTGCACCTCAGCAATAAGTAAGCGGATGCAATTAAATTGAAGATGTTCGTAGGTTGGGGAGCCACTTGCGTGCGGGGGAAACCCCCGCACGCAAGTGGTGTTTGACTTGGGAAACCCAACCCCTGCATAGATTTCGCTATCGCTCACCCATCGTATACATCACTAATTTCACTTAGCTTAAGTTGTCCTGATTGTATTGAGATTTACTGCCTTCTCCTGGCGAGAGGAACTACCTTATCTACATCTTGTGTGTAATCAACGACCAAGACACTAAAACACCAAGGCAACAGGCGATCGCTTCTAGAAAAATCTACCTTCGTAGGGAGGTTGAAGGCTAGGCGATCGCTGAGCATAGTATCAGGACTTTAAAATTTTCTATTGTGTCAATTTAAGGAAAAAAACCATGATGGGAACGCTTTTTACCTGGGTAGCTACGGCTCTTAGCCTGCTAATTGTTGATTTACTTGTTCCAGGTGTTAATATTGCTACATTTCCTGCTGCTTTAATTGCTGCTGTAGCGATTGGCTTAGTCAATGCCGGAGTTAAGCCAACTCTATCTTTCCTATCTATGCCGCTTAACTTCGTCAGCTTAGGAACATTTTCGCTTGTCGTTAACGGGATATGTTTCTGGGTGGCTTCAATTTTGGTTCCCGGATTTAGTATGCATGGGATTTTAGCTTTTTTGTTGGCACCCGTCGTTCTATCTTTTGCGAATACTTTCATCAGCAAATATTTTGCTGAGAGAAACGCGGGTGTACTAACCGGCAGCAGTAGTGACTTGAAAACTCAAGGTTAATCTCTATCCAGAGAAGTAAAATTGATAGAGATTAAAAAAAGGAGGAAAGCTAGATGCTGTTCCTCCTTTTTTAGTTTGCAAGCTAGAAAGATGAATGCAGTTTTGTATACCATCTATCAAAACGAAGATAATTCGTTAGGGGGAGGTCTTCAATTACTTGATTTAGGAGAATAAGACTAATAAGAGTTTAAATAAGAAAGTTGAAGTAGTCTCATGAAATTACTCCGGATTCTGGCTGGTCTTCTCGTGCCTCCTTTAGGCATTTTTCTGACAGTTGGTGTTGGCCCAACTTTATTCATCAACATTTTGCTTACGGTTCTGGGTTGGCTTCCCGGTAGTATTCATGCAGTTTGGGTAATCGTGAAGCACGAAGAAAGAATGGCTGGAGGAGAAAACGTATACTAAGCCAAGGTTAGTTAGACGCTTCTATCCCTTGTAGCGCTAGTAGTGGGAGTAGAAGTCTTTCTCGAGTGCTGGTTGCGTGTTAAAACCCTACTGCAAGTTTAAAAATTGAGTTTAAAAAACAGAACCAGCTAAGTCTTAGCTGGTTCTGTTTGAATTAATGGTGAGGATCTTTAGGAGTCCCTGATTTACTGACATGTTCCTTTTCGCGAATTGCATCTGCTGCTGTTCGTAACAACTCACTCAAGATTTGACGTACCTGACGTTCTTTCTTAGCGATCGCTACCCCAGCATCACCCAGTTTTTCTTCAACCTGCGATCGCTTTTGTTCTACCTGCTGAACCATTATTTCAGCTTGAGGGCGAGAACGGTCGTACCAGTGCTTCGCTTCGTCCAGGTACCCTTTCACGTCCTCGGCGCGTCCCCCGTAACGTGCAGCTAAATTCGCTCGGAGAATCGCTAGTTGAGCTTGCAGTTGAGCATAACGCTCTTTCAGCGATGCGACCTCGTCGCTGTTTTTGAGATTATTAATCGCAGACTCCAGAGCAGTTTTGGTAGAAGGCGAGGTATCTTTACCAGATTCTTCGATGTCTACTAGCAGTTTATCAATCTCTTGCTGGAGTTCATTTTCTTCGTTGTCCAGTTGAGCTTGTAGCTGTTTAACCTCTGCTTGCGTTTTCGCAATATTTCGATGTCTTAGATGGCTAAAGCCTTCAACCGCTCCCTCAATCGTAGCCGTGACTTCTTCTTTGAGTTCGCCACCTTTATCTTGCAAGTTTTCCAGAACCACAGAAACCGCATCTTTAACAATTGAGCGAAGTTCGGTGGAACCTTCCTTAAACTCCGAACCCACCTGAGATACAGCAGATTGAACAATTTCCCGAATCCGCTCTGCTCTGAGCTGTCCTGTTTCTTTAGCTTGATGGAGATCGGTTGTAATTTGTTCTTTGATTTTATTATTAGGCATTTTCTTCCTCGGTTTGTAGTAGTTGATTTAGATGAAGCTTTAATTAAACTACTTGTACAAGCTTTCCAGCAAAAAAAAGAGGTTATAATCCGCTTCCTCTATCTTGGCGCGATCGCTTCAAAATCGGTACTTCCTTTAGGTAGAAAACTTCTATAGCAATCCTAAATGAGTTGTGAGAAACTGCCATAGGAAAAAAGCTTTGGGAAGTCAAAGGTTTGACGGTGAGTTACTAATTCAAATAGGAACTTAACGACACCAAATGA
>NZ_JACJOQ010000464.1:0-7836 GCF_014695635.1 Coleofasciculus sp. FACHB-712
CGTGTCGGTGCGGTAGATGATTTGGCGACGGGTCAATCTACTTTTATGGTGGAGATGAACGAGACGGCGAATATTCTCAATCACGCAACGGCGAAGTCTCTGGTTCTGTTAGATGAGATTGGTCGGGGGACGGCTACGTTTGATGGTCTTTCGATTGCTTGGGCGGTGGCGGAGTATCTTGCCAGTGAAATTCGCTCGCGGACGATTTTTGCCACTCATTACCACGAATTGAACGAACTTGCTTCAATTTTGCCGAATGTGGCAAATTACCAGGTGACGGTGAAGGAGTTACCCGACCAGATTATCTTTTTGCATCAGGTGCAACCGGGAGGCGCTGACCGTTCCTATGGCATCGAAGCAGGGCGGCTAGCAGGTTTACCCGCACCCGTGATTCAACGCGCCAAGCAGGTGATGAGCCAAATTGAAAAGCATAGCAAAATTGCTATCGGGCTGCGCCAAGGCGGGCAGGTAGAGGAATCATCTACCTTCTAGGGAGGAAATGCATACTTCTGTTTTTTTGGCAAGATTATTTTCCCCATACTCAGTCCACTTGATAAATAATCAAGTGGGACTAAAATCAGTAAATCTTTATACAAAATTGCTAACAATTCAGTAGTTTCTGGGTTTCATTTAGGCACCTAGAGGGCGCACATTAGTATTAGGGATCGGGCACCGTAGTTCTACTAAAAAAAGATTAATTAGGGAACTTATTTGCAGGGTGTTAGTGTCTGAATTCCTATCAACCAGTACGCATTAGCACTTTTCGTAGCAACTCTAAATGAGTTAGCGTTCCGAAAGGTGGCATCTCCAAAAGGAGATTCGCAGCATTAACGAGAAGGCTCGCTTCAGGAATTAGGGAAAAGCAATCTGCAAGTCAATTCATACTTAATTTGCCGGAACCTTTAACTTTTTCCGGAAATTGTAAGCATCTGGGTGCATATTCTACCAATACAATTAATGCCCTTTGTAATAACAGCACCCCTGTCAATGTTTGCTATGGAAGAAGTTACTACCCCTGCCTCTCCCACAGAAACTATCGCTCAAAAGGCTAGCCAGCTAAGTCTAATTGTTCAGGCTTTGGTGTTGACGGGCATTTTATCTTTGACCGCTACACTAACGCTCCCCAATCGCAAAGTTACGATTTCAAATCCTCGTTCTGGGGTTAGTTTATTAACATCGGTTCAGAATGCGGTTTTGCAGGACGTGTCTCAACATTCAGGGTTGCCAAAGTCGGCGCTAAACATTGTCCAAACTCAACCGCAAACTTGGTCTGATGACTGCTTAGATATTAATAACTTGGAGGTGCTTTGCACCGAGATGCAAGTTCCTGGCTGGCAAGTCACGGTAGGGAATGGGCAACGCCGCTGGATTTATCGCACAAATGCATCTGGCTCGATGGTGAAGCTGGCTCAAGGCGTCACACCCAATCAATAGAGCGGAAAGTAGGGAAGGTTACTGGCGATCGCTATCGAACGTATATAATTCGTGCATCTAGCCTCAGCGATCGCAATGCGTAATAGATACTTTTCGCACTGGATTGGTCGGGAAATGACCCCGCTAAAATGTAATTTCCTAAATTTGACTTGGCGATCAATGCATCGGGTACGCACTGACGCACTTGTTCCAGCGTGGCTTCACTTCCGGAGGGAACCACGACCACATAGTGATATTTAGGCAGGCGTCCCAGAACGATTAAATTCCCTTCCTGACGAGTATTAAAACCGGGTCTTTGCGATATATTCAGCAGCTCGGAACAGGGCGATGCTTGCACGCTTGACGCTTGCAAATTCCAAATAATCCAACTAACCGCAGCTAATATAATCAACTTACTTACTTTAGGAAAAGTTTGAAAATTAGCTGTTAGTTTGTTGTCAGCGATCGGTTGTGTAAAAGTGGGTTTAATCAAGATATCTGCTAATCGCGAGTAGATGCACAAATCCTCTTCAAACGGTGAAGTTAAAAGAAATTTCACGCTGGGTGTGCCGCTTTAGGCTGAAATATTCAGTGGGGGTACGATCGCTTCCGCTGGATCTGCCAAGTTGACCTTCTCTCCCTGGATGCAATAAATAATTGTTGCCTGTTCTCGTCCCCGCAGTTGAATGGCGCGGACAGCAGGCCCGTGATAGCGATCGCTTGCATAAGCAAATGTACTGCCACTGACAATCATTTGGTAGGGGTTGTGAATTTTTACTTCTTTATTCATCGGTTCCAGTCTGGCGGCAACATTGACGGTATCCCCCAAGACTGAATAATTCAGGCGTCGGGAACCTCCCACACTTCCGGCAACCACTGGACCTGTGTGAATGCCAATCCCTATCTCAATCGTAGGCTTGTTAGCGTTGTGGAAGCGCTGGTTGAGCTTTTTGAGTCGTTCCTGCATCGCAATTCCTGCCGCGATCGCATTTAGGGCGTCCTGTTGAATTTCTTCCGGCGTGGTGTGCGAAAACGGAATCCCGAAAACCGCCATAATTGCATCCCCAATATATTTGTCGATCACACCACCACGATCCATGATGCAATCTGTCATGGCGTCTAGGAACAGGTTCAGCCACTCGATTAATTCCCCCGGCGGTAGTTTCTCGGAAATACTGGTAAAACCCCGGATATCGGCGAATAAAACCGTGACCATCATTTCTTGGGCTTGCAGCTTCCCTTTGTGGAAGATTTCGTCTTTCCGGTGCCAAATGAGGTCAGCCATTTCTGGCGCAACGTGCTTGGCAAACAAACTCATCAGTTGTTGCTTTTCATATTGTTCTCGCAGCTGAACGCCGATCCCAGCAGCGATCGCGGTTCCCACAGGTGCGACGATGGGCAACCACCAGCCATCGTCGATGAAGGCACTCAGGGCAAAGATTACCCAACCACTCGGTAACAAAATAGCGATCGCCATTCGCGCCCACACTCCCTGTTTTAACAACAGCCAGCTAGTAATCGGGGCAATCCCCAACAACAAGAGCATTACTGTTGTTTTAGGCAGCGTGTGCAGCAGCTTGTCGTTCAGCAAGTTATCAATTAACGCCGCATGGAGATAAACTCCAGCCGTAGGAGGATTTTGATTGTAAGGCGATCGCAAGCGATCGATAGCGGTTGCCGTGACACCGACTAAAACAAACTTATTAGCGAAGGCTTTCGCATCAACTTTGCCTTCCATGACTGAGGCATAGGAATAAGTAGAAGCACTTTGGCTTGGCCCAGGCCAGTTAATCCAGACATCTTTACGCCTCTGAACCGCAGCCAGATGAGGCAGGGACACCGCCTCTGGTGCCTCTAGCAGCATTGCTAAACCGAGAGCGGGTTTGGTGCCAAAAAAGAGGGCTGCCTGTCGGCTAATGCCGTCTGCGTCGGGATTGTGCCAAATTTGACCTTCCCCAAGTGCCGCTTTTTTTAATTCGGGTAATACTTCCAGAGGTTGCCCGCGATTGTCCCAAGCCGTTGCCAAGATGACATTGCCAGATTTAGCGATCGCTTTGGCAAATTTCTCATCCCCTTGGCCTGGATCGACGAACAACACATCGAAACCAATGACTGCTGGAGAGGCTGGTTCTAGCTTCTGCAACAATTGGGCATAGCGATCGCGCGACCAAGGAAATTTCCCGTATTTCTTTAAACTCGCATCGTCAATCGCAATCACCGCGACCCGACGATCCCAATTCGTCTGCGGTAAGATACTGGCGCTACGAGCTTGAAACAGCGCACTGTATACAAGCCGTTCCAGGGGTTGCCATGCCCCTATCTGCCATAACCCGACAGACAATAAACCGACCATTGCGCCCGGAACGATTGATTGACTGCTAGAAATAAAACGCTGATTTTTTTTAAACCAATTTTTGATTAACACGTTGATTCCATCAAAAACATCAACCATCGTGATTGCTTGCCTGGAAACATACGGACTTTTCCCAAGCGTTCCGCACGCTCACCGGATGGTAAATGCCCCTGATGGAATACTGAATTTATCGCGATTCTCTATTCTTGGATGCAGTCCAGTTGAACCCCGCCCCTGTCCTTCCCCTTGAACGAGGCTACCGTGTATACACAAGTCTTCTTGAACTTGCAAGTCCCGTTTTGATCCCCCCAACCCCCCTTGAAAAGGGGGGCGAATTAAGTCAAAGTCCCCCTTTTTAAGGGGGATTTAGGGGGATCAATCAACGTTTTGCCAATTAATCAAAGATGTGTATACACCGTAGGGGTTGGGGGTGAGGTTACGAGTGTGTATATATGCACTAAGAGTGAGAACTGCTACAAGCTTGATTCAGACAAAACGCGATCGCATCACGAGATACGCGATCGCGTCACAGTATTGGCGCTTTCAAGTTCTTTGACGACTTCTCCAGTAACTCATGCCCTTGAGAATTTTCACCTCACTCGTGCGGAGGATTTTGCCAATTGATTCGCGTTCCCAAGCTCAGATTGAGAACGCGAATTCGTGGGTTGCTGCCTCGTTTTTTCCGACTAAAAAGGAGAGGAAAAGGCTATCCGATAAAAATTATTGATTCACAGGATTCTCCGATGTCCCCGCACTATTCGGAATTTCCAATTCATAAACTTGTTGATTGCCCAAAGGATTCCGCACGACTAATCTCAGCTGCCGATTAGACGGGATTGGCACCACCGTATCGAGTTGTCCCTCGCCTCCCGTATCCACAATCTGATTATTCACTAACACTAAATTGATTGGGTCTACCGTTCCAGTGACTCTAACTTGACCATCGCCTGTCACCGAGAGAACCTGTAATTTCAGTCTCGTGTCACCTGTTGTCACCTTGGGAATCGTTGGAGCCTGTCCCGGAACAATTAAAGCAGAATACCCCGGCTCTACCAACACAGTTTTCCCTCGCGCACTAAAGGCTACTTTGCCTCGGATAGTTGAAAGCCCAGTTTTCCCATTGGAACCGACGGTGACGCCAAATTCTGTGCCTCTCGTCCCAGCAACGCCCCCAGGCGTCTCCACTTCAAAGCTAGAGTTAGGGTTAGTAAAAGGTCGTACTTTGGCGCTGACCTGTCCCTTATCCATATAAAGGCGCGTTTGTTTGCTACCATCCTTACTTGTCTTTAAAGTCTTGACTTGCACGTTGGTGTTTTCGGAAACCTGAACCGTACCGATGCCATCTTCCATCGCCAAAACAGCACTGGCGTCGAAGTTGGTGCTGAGACTACCGGATGCCTGCAAGCGATCGCCAACTTTCACTGGCTTTCCTTGAGTTGTTACCGTACCGTTCGTTTCTTTGACTTCTATCGAGCGTGGACTAACCGCAGCTCGAACACTTTCGGAGATAAACGATAAGGAAGTAAGGACTAAGCTACCGGCTAACAGGGATAATCCTAGTAGGGTGACTGGAAAAACAGGGAACTTCATAGAGAATCGGGAGCCATAACGGGTGAACGCAAAGACGATTTAAGGACTACTGAAAGAAAAAAGGTTTCTACAGCAACTTTGGTATGATTCTTCGCTTGCAACAATTTCAAATCAGGATTCTGACAGCTTCTCGCCGTTCCTGGCGGCAGTTTTTTTTGAGTTGCCTCTTGACACTGGTTGTTTCTTTCAGCTGCCTGCTGGGGACGCCATCAGCTTTAGCGGGTATCAACGACGACAACTTTGACGGGAATGTTTTTCTCCTCTATGGCGGCAATGCCTCGCTGGTTCCCCCGCGAGTGGCATTGGCAGATTCTCTTAAAGGAGGTAAACCGGCATTGTTGGTGTTCTACGTGGACGACAGTAGCGATTGCAAGCAACACGCAATCGTCGTTTCGCAGCTTCAAGCTTTTTATGGTCGAGCCGCTGATTTCATCCCCATCGACGTAGATTCGATTCCAGTACAATCCAACTTTACACCTACGGAACCGGGCTACTACTACGAAGGCCTCGTCCCCCAAACAGTCTTGCTAAACCAGAAGGGCGAAGTTGTCCTCAACCAAAAGGGTACGGTGGCGTTTGAGAAAGTAGACGATGTTTTCCGTGAAGTGTTTAACTTGTTACCTCGCTCAGAATCGGTGGAGCTGAAGCGGCGACTCGTGAATGAGTTTAATACGGAGTTAGCCAAGTAAGTGGAGTTTTGTGGGTGGAGAATCTTGACTGTTTCAATTTCCGACAGGCGCGATCGCTCAACTCACAAGACAAAATCCTTGACAAATTTAGCAAAATGTTCGTTTGCTCTCACTTCTTCAGTTTCTTCAGTAGCAAAAAACTCGATTCCTGCTCAAAAGGGGTGATTCAAAGTTTTGTGCAAATACTAAACTTCTATCTTGAGCTGTAATCTAAATCATATTAAATCTCTAGCTATAGATTGAGTTAGGTGCTGTTTTGAACCAATAACCTGAGTATCAAATAGCAGCAATCTTAACCATGAATTCTTCGATTTTTTCTCAAGCCTGTCTTTTACCGTCTGCAATCATTGACTTATCTGCCAAAGTTGCTGAATCAGGTCAGATAACAATTACAGACCGTTGCGTACTCAGAACAGCACTGCTTGAAAATTCTCTCAGCGAAGATGAACAACTTTTGCTGAACCGAATGCTTTATGCGGTTCGTCGGGGACGTCTGGCGCTGGTTAATGAATTTTAGCTTCATGAATGTAAATCTTGATTATTCGGTACCTTTTTTAATCGTAATTACTGCGACTCTCTCTGAAATTATTGACTTTTGAAAAAGAAAATTATTCCTTATCTCCATTGGTCTATTCGCTACCAAGTAGTAGGAATTAAAAATCGACGATTGCACTAATGATTAGGGTCATCTACTACCATAAGCCGGTCTTTGGTAGCGCCTGTTAGCGAGTTGTTCGCGACTTTGGCGACCAATTTGACCATTCACTAGAGGCAAAGACTTTTGCGGGTAGTTCATTCAGTACTTCGGCTGGAGCATATACCTGATACAGGTCAATACAGCAGCCGCACCCTTCGTTATTAGACAAATATCGGATCTTGCCTTTCCACTTCTTAATCCATTCCTTGACTAACTCTTGTTCGGGTGTTTTGGCATTAACACAAATGCTGGCTTTCGGCATTGAGATTTTCTCCAGTCAGAGGAATAGATAATACTGAACTGATAAAGCTTTAAGAAGTAAAAGTTCTACACAAAATCGGTCGTTATTTTTTGCTGTTTCATTGGGTCTGCCTTTATCTAGCAATCCTAAATGATTTCTGAATGAGAGATCCCCGACTTCGAGAGAGAAATCGGGGATCTAAACCGTTGGAATTTAACAGAAGGATTACTATCTGCTAACCGGATGCGATCGCTCTCATCTGGCTGTCGTTCCTTGTCCAGTTGAAAAGCTCGCCTTTTCCCAATTTTAGGGTTAGCAGCGGGAACAAAATTAGACGATTTGCGATCGTATTTATTTATCTAGCTTAATCCGGTATCCGCGCGATCGCTATGCTAGAGATTTTCCAGTTGTCTTAAGGCGGTTCTCTGAACTCGACCTTGGCTTGTTTCGAGGAAAATTTCTCTGGCGAAATTTAACCGATCTCACCCAATTGGGTTATTCCATCGTAGGAAGTTGAGACCCGGAAAATAGAGCGAATATATGCCACAAAGAAAAATATTCTCTGACTTTTAAATTTCCTTGAGGGGAAAATTATGAAAATTGGAATGCACACCACAGCACGCTCTCTCAGATCTGCTGCTACGGTTACTGTATTATCTGCACTGATAATTGCTCCAGTCGTCCTATCAGCAAATCCTGCGGCTGCTGAGCCTGACAGAGGACGGAGGGAGCAAACCTGTTTTTTGGGGATTTGTTGGGATCGAGGAGAGTCGTCAAGGCAAGACGATTATGACCGAGATGATGACTATCGACGCGATCGGCGTAACGACGATTATGACTATCGACGCGATCG
>NZ_JACJOQ010000465.1:0-38449 GCF_014695635.1 Coleofasciculus sp. FACHB-712
AAGAAAAAGCGCCAAAATAATAAAAATGAAAGAAGAAACCCTTCTTCCATTTTTAATTTTTAATTTTACATTTTTAATTGTTACACCCGACCTCGGAGGAACTGAGCCATCTCATTCGGAGTGGGCGACATTTCCAGAGCAGTCTCTTCGGTGATTCGACCCTCATGGTAGAGGTCGAGGAGGGCTTTGTTCATTGTCATCATGCCGTCAAAGCTGGAGCCTAGCATGATTCCGGTAATTTCTTCGTACTTACCCTCCTTAATGTAGTCCTTGATTGCTTCGGTATTAATCAGGATGTCGTGGAAAGCCGCACGCTTGCCATCGGTCGTTTTGCACAATCCTTGGGAAATGATCGCCACCAGAGATTCAGCGATCGCTATTTTCATCGAATGCTGCTCTTCTGCTGAATACAGATTGAGAATCCGCTCAATCGTTTTCACAGCGCTATTGGTGTGCAGCGTCCCCATCACCAAGTGACCCGTTTGCGCCGCTTTGAGAGCAGTGTTAACCGTTTCTTTATCTCGCATTTCCCCAACCAGAATCAGATCGGGATCTTCCCGCAAAGCGGCTTTCAGCGCATTGTCGAACTTTAAGGTGTTCAACCCTACTTCCCGGTGCTTAATCAGCGACTTGCGACTCGTATGAACAAATTCAATCGGGTCTTCAATCGTGATGATGTGCTTTGCCATCTCCTTATTGATGTAGTCAATCATGGCAGCCATCGTGGTGGATTTACCCGAACCCGTTGGGCCTGTGACCAAAATCAATCCCTTATGGTAATGGGAAATATCCTTAAACACCTCTGGCAACCGCAGTTGCTCCAAAGTCAGAATATTGTTTGGAATCAATCGCATCACCATCGCTGGACCGCGCATCGAACCAAACACATTAATCCGGGCGCGAGAGAATTCATACTGGGTAACGCCGTCAAAGTCTAAGCGCTCTTCAAATTCCCGAATCTGAGCATCAGTCATCACCTCTCGCAACCAGCTCATGAATGTCGCTTCATCCGTCTGCGGATAATCGGTCATCTCCATGTCGCCCCGTTTGCGGTAGCGAGGAATTTCACCGACACCTGCATGAATGTCGGAAATTCCGTTTTCATGAGCTTTGACGACGATTTCCTTCAAGGTGGGCTGTCCGGGACTAGGACCTGGACCCCTTGCAGCCGTTCGAGCCACCACCGTTGCTGCTGTTGCTGATGCTGCCGAGGCAGCTGTAGCAGGGGATCGAACTCCTGTCCCCGCTGCTGGAGGAGCCGCTTTCGGTGGAGGAGATACAGAAGCTGCCCCTGCACTTGCCGCTGCATGGGGAGAGGGCGGCGCAGTCATCTGCATCGTTTGCATGGGCTGCTGCTGAGTGGAAACGGTGGCAGCTGTATCCCTAGCCGGAGGTCGCATTCCTGGCGGGGGTGGTGGGGGAACGCGGGGTGGAGGCGGTGGTGACATGGGCGGACGCTGCGGTTCTGTCATCTTTCAACTACCACTGATTGAAAATTTGTAGGAATCGTTACAAAAAAAGCTAAGGATAGCCCGCGAATACGTTCTTTTAAGACGTAAAGCGATTCGGTGGAACACGCCACAGCTTTTATTTGAGGAGCCTTAAAAACTCCTATTCCTAGTTTTCCCAAAACTTTTGGTTCGCTAACATTCAACGCCAAAAATTCTCTTACCAGCTCAAAACAGCAGCAGTGGCAACTTAGCCGTCTAGCGGCGGTTTACCCGTTAGCCCTAGATGAGCTGGTTTATGAGAATACCCGTTAAAATTTATAAGATATGTTAAGCATAGTGAAAGCGGCTTTGGTCGTTTCCCTATGCCACTGCTTGGGCTATAAAATTCCTCGATTGCTGGAAAAGACTGAAAGCTAGAACCTCCTCAAATTTCTATCTTTTGGATGATGGTCGTTTTATAAGGCAGTCTAATATAGAGCATTTGAAAAAGTTTCGCATCCATAAATCTTCTGGATTGACTGTAAATTTTGGTTAAGAACGGCTCATCTAAAGAAAAGGATTAACTATACTGATTTTCACTTAGTCGATACTAGGGGATCGATTAAAAGTCATTTTCCGCATATAAATTTGTTCTTTGACTATCAGGAGAAAAAATCGTGCAATTAAGTCACAATCAAGGTTTGGCAAAAGTGTATTCATTGTCTATGGTCAAGAGCTTTTTGATCTGGACTTTTACTTTAGGGGTTTGCTTGCTGGTGGTGGGTTTCCCCTTAGTTGTTTTGATGGTTACGGTTGGCGCTTTGTTAGCGATCGCTTTACAATCTGTACTGCCAGTTAGCGCAGTTTTGTTGGTCGCTGGAGCTTTAATTGGCGGGAATATTTTGGCAGTTGTCGCTGGTGCGGCATTGCTAACGCTGAAGGGTGTTAATCCTCAAGAAGTTCGTTGGTTGCACTGGCTGCATGGTGAAGCCAATCCGCTACATACCTCTGTCTATGCAGCTTGCCCACTAACCTGCGATCTAGATTCTTGAATGGCCTGTGAACGCTTTTAATAAGTTAGTCTATTGTCTGCAAGAGTTCTGCGACCCGGCACCTGCCGGGTCTTTTCGTAGGAAAATGGCAAGCGTAGGATGGGAAGAGAAGTGCGATCGCGCTTCTCTCCCGATTATTCCCAATTAAGCTAAATTTCCATGCCGCCATCTCCTATCAAAGTTTGCATCACGCTGGGAACCCGTCCGGAAGCCATTAAGCTAGCACCTGTTATCCAAAAGTTTCAGGAATCGCTAACTTTTCAAACTCACGTAATATTGACGGGTCAACATCGAGAGATGGTCGAGCAAGTCATGCAGCTATTTGGGCTGAATGCCGACCAAAATTTAGAAATTATGCAACATCAACAAACTCTGACAGATATTACTTGTCGTAGTTTGCGGGGGCTGGAAACTGTATTTAAACAATTACAGCCTCATTTAGTATTAGTTCAGGGGGATACAACCACAGCCTTTGCAGCAGCGATGGCAGCGTTTTATCAAAAAATTCCTGTCGGTCATGTGGAAGCGGGATTACGCACCGACGAGCTTTTTAATCCTTACCCAGAAGAAGCCAATCGGCGATTAATTTCTCAGCTAACTCAGTTACATTTTGCCCCTACAACCCTAGCGGTAGAAAATCTGCAACGTTCTGGAGTCACTGGCGAAGTTCACCACACTGGGAATACAGTCATCGATGCTTTATTAACCGTGGCGAAAAGTCAGCCGGATTGCCCGATTCCCGGTTTGGACTGGAGTGGATATCGCACGCTACTGGCAACAGTCCACCGACGCGAGAACTGGGGAGAACCCCTGCGGGGAATTGCGGAGGGATTTCTCCAAATATTAGATAAATTTTCGGATACTGCATTACTGTTGCCGCTCCATCGCAACCCGACTGTGAGAGAACCGCTACAAGAACTTCTCGGTAATCATCCCAGAATCTTCTTAACAGAACCGTTAGATTACGCCGAACTGGTGGGGGCGATTCAACGCTGTTATTTGGTATTGACTGATTCTGGAGGATTGCAGGAGGAAGCACCGAGTTTGGGGAAGCCGGTACTGGTATTGAGGGAAACCACCGAACGACCAGAGGCGGTAGCCGCGGGAACTGCAAAATTAGTAGGAACAGAACCCAATCAAATTCTTGCAGCGGCAACAGAACTCCTCAGCGATCGCAGTGCTTATCAAGCAATGGCAACGGCAATTAATCCCTTTGGCGATGGTCGTTCTGCTGAGAGAATATTGCAAGTTGTTGAGAAACATTTCCAAAGCTGTTAACAAGTCGCGAATTCTTAAGGAAACAGAGCATCGCCCGTGGTGGGGTCAAAGACAAATAACTGGTTGAGGTCGAGCTGTACAGAAATGCGATCGCCGGAATGACCCCGCCAATCTGAAGCTGCCTGGATATTGATCGGTACCCCAGACGCCGGTAAATTCGCCCGAATCAGTGTTTCCCGTCCCAGCGGTTCTACAACCTTCACCTCAACCATCAGCAGTGAGTGCTGTAGAGGCAAGACCCCGTCCCGACCAAAGGCTTCGGGTTCTTGTTCGTTTTTAATCTTTAATTTTTCATTTTTAGTTGTTATATGCTCTGGGCGAATCCCTAACTCTATGCCCTGTCCCTGTCTGAGTTGCAACTTGTCCTGAAGCGCTGGAGGACAAGATAAAGCCTGATCCCCCACCTGAAAAACTTCACCCGTATAAGTCGCGTGGAGAATATTCATCGGTGGATTGCCTAAGAATGTAGCAACCATCAAATTTGCCGGTCGCGCATAAATTGTTTGCGGGTCGCCAATTTGTTGAATCCGACCGCGATTGAGTACCACAATTCGATCTGCTAGGGTCATCGCCTCTACCTGATCGTGAGTGACGTAGATCGTGGTAATTCCCACTTGTTGGTGTAATTGCTTAAGTTCTGCTCTGGTATCGTCTCGCAGCTGGGCATCCAGGTTAGAGAGGGGTTCATCTAGTAAGAATACTTGGGGTTGACGAGCGATCGCTCTCCCTAATGCCACCCGTTGCTGTTGTCCCCCCGATAGCTGCTTGGGTTTGCGGTCGAGGAGATGGGCGATATCGAGCGATCGCGCGACCGTCTCTACTCGTTCCTGCATCGTTTTCGCGTCAGTTCCACGCATCCGTAGACCAAAAGCTAAATTTTTAGCAACGGTCATGTGCGGGTAGAGGGCGTAATTTTGGAACACCATCGCCACATCTCTTGCCCTAGCAGGAATCTCATTCATCAGGACATTCCCAATGTAGAGATTGCCGCTACTTAGCGTGTCCAAACCCGCAATTGTCCGCAAAATCGTGGATTTGCCACAACCGGAAGGTCCCACCATCACCCAGAACTGCCCATCCGGCACCTCGAAGGAAATATCCTCAATCGCAGTAGCATTATTAAATTTTCGGGTAATTCCTTCTAAGCGAACATTTGCCATTGTTGTTAGAGATGAGTCGATTAGCCATTAGTTTATCGCTCAAGGCCTTAGTTTCTTCTCTCTTTTCTTCCTTGCGGCTCTCTAGCGAAGAGAGCGCATCCCTCTCGCGCATCCGCGCCGTTTCGCGAAAGCTAGTGCATCTTTGCGGTTCATCTAAAATAACTAAAAACTACTAATTCTCACAAAGTTGGCGATCGCTTTCTCGGACTTTGGGATTGTTTTCTAGATAGTCTTGCACCCAACTACAACTGCGTGCCAGGAGATTATCGAGATCCAGATTCCACAACATCACGGTTTTGTCCTTACTGGCAGAAGCTAGAATCTTCCCATCCGGGCTGAAACTCACACTGGTAACGCGATCGCTATGACCTGGGAGCGTTTTAATTAACGTGTCATCCAGTCGCCACAATTGCACCGTGTTTTCCCAGGTCGTCGTCGCTAGAATTTGACCATCCGGGCTAAAACTAACGTGAGCAACGCTATCCGTATGCCCTTTCAAAGTTCGATATAAAGAACCATCGCGCCGCCAAAGTTTAACCGTATTGTCATAACTCGCGGATGCGATTAGCTGACTATCCGGGCTAAAAGCGACATCCAAAACCCAACCACTATGTCCCGGTAAGGTTTGCAGATATTTTCCCTCGGCAGTCCAGACTTTGACCGTATGATCGTCGCTAGCAGTCGCCAGTAATTCCCCGTCGGGGCTAAAAGCCACTGCATTAACGCGATCGCGATGCCCAGTTAAAGTTTTAATCAAATTGCCCGAAGTATCCCAAAGTTTTACCGTCTTATCACGAGAAGCAGAAGCAATCATTTTGGCATTGGGACTAAACGCCACATCCAAAACCCAATCGCTGTGCTTATTTGGCTCATTCAGGGGGTTGAGAAGCGTACCCGAGCGATTCCAGAGTTTCAACGTCTTGTCACGAGAAGCAGAAGCAATCAACTGAGAGTCGGGGCTAAAACTCACGCTATTTACCCGATCTTTATGTCCATTCAACGTAGCGATCAAAGAACCGCTTCTGTCCCACAACTTCACTGAATTATCTTGACTGGCAGAGGCAGCCATCTGACCATCGGGACTGAAACTCACATCATATATCTGATCCGTATGTCCTCTTAAAACAGTGCGCGACATATCATTCAGTCGCCAGAATTTGACAGTTTTATCGTAACTACTAGAAGCAATCGTCTGACCATCGGAGCTAAAACTAACACTTGTCACCCCATCACTATGTCCCCGCAGGATTTTCAGCAGCTTCCCGTTGCGATGCCAGAGTCTCATTGTATTGTCATTACTGGCAGAGGCAATCATCTGGCTATTTGGACTAAAACTCGCTCCAAACACCCAGTCACTGTGTCCCTGAAGAACCCGGATCGTTTGTCCAGTTTGGTAGTTCCAAAGCCTGACTGTTTTGTCATCGCTTGCTGAAGCTAACAACTGCTTATCGGGACTGAAATTGAGGTTGGTTACTTTGCCAGTGTGTCCCTTGAGGATTTTGTAGGGTTGCTCGACCGTCATGGAAGCCATGTTCCAGATTGTCACTGTTTTGTCGTCACTCGCCGATGCTAAAAATCGACCATCCGGGCTAAAAGTGGCGCTGGTAACTTTTCCGTTGTGTTTCAATGTTTTCAGCAACTTGCCGGTGCGATAGTTCCAAAGCTTTACCGTTTTGTCATCGCTTGCCGAAACTAATATTTGACCGTTTGGGCTAAAGCTGACGTGATTAACCAAACTACCGTGTGCTTTGTCAATCGTTCTTAGTAAAGTACCGTCTGTTTGCCAAAGTTTTATTGTCTTGTCAGAACCAGTCGAAGCTAAGAGGCGACCGTTAGGGCTAAAACTGACGCTGGTGACGCTCTCACGATGACCTGACAAGGTTTTCAGGATCTTGCCATCGCGCCGCCAAAGTTTTACCGTTTTATCGACGCTGGCAGAGGCAATTGTCTGACCATCGGGGCTAAAGCTGACGCTCCAAACGACATCACGATGTCCTTCTAAGCGATTGCGTTCTTGTACTCCGTAGATTGCCTGCTGCATCGCCGTAACGACGCGCATTTGGGTATCGGGTTCTACTCCAACTGCACTTTCGAGGCTTTTCCCTGCCCTCAAGGCTTCAATTAAGGCATCAAATTCTTTGTAGGAGACAAAGAGCGTTTCGGAAGAAGCACTCAGGGCGGTGAGTTGAGCATTTGTTTGCGCGATCGCTGCCAGCTTTCTTTGAGCTTCGGCTCGCAGCGCAAATCCCCCGGCAGAAACTGCCAGGATTGTCATCATAATGCCGACGCCAATCGTTCGCAATTGTTGTTTCCGTGCCTGATACAGCTTTTCCTCACTTTGTGCTAATTGGGCTTTCAAGTTCAGATCGGATTTTTGACGAATCCGATCGACTAGATAATCATGAACCAATTGGTAACGGGCTTCTGACCCTTCCCAAATCACGAAAACTAAACCAGATCCTACAAGAATTTCTAAAATTAAGTCTAGTAGAGGCATTTCGCCGCCCACTGCTCTTTCCGCCTCAAGCTGCAATACGGTTGCCAGCTCTTGCTTCGTCTTCAGGGGTCGCGTTCCTTTCTCGTTCGTCAATAAAAATAAAACGTTCCAAGCCAAAGCTTCATTTTCGATACCACAATCAGCAATGACTTTTTTCAGAAATCGCTCAACCAGTTCGGCTTTCGGATTCGCTCCCAATTGCTGATACTGTTGCATCGTGGTGATTTTGTCTTCTTCTTCCTGCAATTGGGCACCCACTAATTGCAATTCAATGGGGCGCACCTCTCCCAGTTCTTCAGCCAAATCTTCCACTAACCGATTAATTAACTGCGGCTCTAAATAAAAAAATGGAGAGCGTTCGGTTAAGCTTTTAACAATCTGCCGCGCATCCGGCTTAGAAAAATTCCCCAAATAGTAGCGAATATCTTGGTTTAAAATGTCGTTATTTATGACATCTAAATACTGGAGTCGTTCGCACTCTAGTAAATAATGCAGATAGTCTTCTCGCAGAGACAAAATAACTTTTACAAAGGGAATGTTGAGGCAGTCGCGCAAAAATTCATAAAACTGCCGCCGCATCGCTGGATTAGTACAGACGAAAAAGAATTCTTCAAACTGGTCAAAAATCAGAACGGTTAACAGATTGCGATCGCTATTGTGTCGCAACTGTTCTAGGAGGTTGGCAGCAAGTAGTGTCGGCGGAACCGCAGACATTGGCATTTCTTCAGCGCGATCGCTTTCTTCTAAGATTTCCTGTAAAGATAAAGTTTCTCCGCCCGTTCTCACTTCGCTGCTATCTTCTGACTCCTGTCCGGACGCGATCGGGACGGGAAGGTGTTGGGCGTCTTCCTCCTCTAAAGGGAGTTCTGATTCCTGGTTTCTGACTCTGAGTTCCTTCGATAATTGTCTTGCCAGCGTCCCTACCCAATCTTTATAAACTTCGATAACGACAGGTAAAACATCACGTGCACCGATGCTTTTGAGCTGGAGTGCTGGAACTAAACCAGCAGTGATAATTGAGCTTTTACCAACTCCAGAAGGACCGTGAATCACAATCAATTTGTAGTCATTGCGGCCAATCCGGTCAATGAGGCGAGTGACATCCTGCTGCCGACCAGAAGCAGCAATTTCCTGGGGAATCGACCCTCCCAAGCGCATATCTCCTCCAGATGTGACGCCTGGGTTCAGAGCCTGCCGGTAAGGCTGTAGGCGTCCGGCACCTGTAAAAGAACGGAACCCGTATTGATGCTCCAGGGAACGCTGCTCTTGCTTCAGTTGAAAGGCTTGCAGATAATCACCCTGCTGAAAGTAGAGCGATCGCAGTGCCTTGAGAATCCGCAAACATAAATGGGGATCGTACTGATGGTTACACTTGTTGAGCGCCTGTTCCAAGTTTTGAATCGCGGCGGCAGCTTGCCGCTGTCCCAAATGTTTCTGAGACTGTGCCAGCAGCAACAAATATAAACTTTCATACTGAGATTGCGGGATTGAGGCAGAAGTTGTCTGGAACGTTTCTTCCGCCAGCGTTGAAAGTGCCAGAGTCGCTTGCTGATACGCTTCTATCCAATTGGACTGGTTAAGCGCCACCTCCGCCAGAAAGCCAAAATCTTGAGCCTGCTGGAGGTTTGCATCATAAGTTTGATGCAGGATCAAAGCTTTTTCTGCCAGCTCCTGCAAATCCGCCCACGCTTCCAAACGCCGCAGCACTTCACAAAGGAATGAAATAAACTTAGCAACCAGTTCTGGACGTTGAGCTTCCTCAAAAACTTCAATGCACTGCTGAAAATAATCTCTCGCTTGCTTCCAGTGCTGGCGGCTCATTTCCGGTCGCAAGTTAGCCAAACGGGTATAGCATTGCCCCAAATGAAACAGCAGCAAACCCACTTTTAGGACTGAGTGCTGAGGACTAACGACACACAAAGAATCGGAAATCGTGGTGCTTGCCTCTTGACCCTCATTTCTGATGTTTTCCCCAGTCCGTACTTCGTGGCGCTTTGCTAACAGTTCTGAGTCTTCAGTCCTGAAATAAGCCAGACTTCGTTGATAATGGGCGATGCTTGACTGGATTTGATCGGTGGCGTAGTCATTGCGCCCCCGCACAAATTCGAGACTTGCCTGTAGTTGAGGCTCCAATTGTTGCCCGCGACGCCGCAAATCTGTTAAGGCCGACTCCAGTTCTAGGCGATGCTGGGAACCAACAACTAAATCGAGAGCGGAATGGTGCAACAACTCAAAATTGCTAGAATCTAGCTCTCTGGCAAATAGAGAGTCCGCTTTCTGCCGCAATAATTCGATTAACTCATCCCCTGACATCACAAATCGGATCGAAGAAGCTGCCCAGCTTTTGAAATCTGGCGCAAACCGAATCAGCTTTTGTAGCACCGCGTCGGAGAGCCACAACACGAGGGGGAAAGGAAACTGAGCGCGAAATTCATCGCGTACTTGATTGGTTGAGGTCAGCAGTTGATCGAGAGCGACTACCGACTCCAGCCCTAAAATCATCGCGGCGGACAATATTTCTGTTTGTCGAGACGTATTCCCTGGCTCTTCCAGCGCTTCCAATATGGGGTTGTAAAGCGTCTTGACCGAATCTGCTAATATCACCTCGCGCACGGGAAACGGATTTTGTTCCCGTACCTGCTGCACCATCCGCTGTTGCAACAAGCTATAGTTGCAGCGCACCAAAATTAGCGAGAATTGCCCCTGAGAAAGGGCGATCGCTCTCAAGAGCGTCTTTAATGAGCGTTGGTTGTATGCATCTGCCTCTTCTGGTCGGCTCAGATCGGTCATTGCTTCTACGTTTGGCCTGCGCGTTCGATAGACAATATTCCTCTGCCAATGCTTTAGCAGTAGCGGTATTTTAAAAACGAATAGGCACAAATACTATTTTTAATCAGATGAACCGGCTTCGGAGCTGCTTAGGTTTTGCATTTGCAATTGACTGATAATTCGCCAGAATTATCGTCAGGCAGCTTTGTTATACGTGAGTTTTATAATTCCCACAAATCGTTGATTAAAATGAGTTCCTCCACTCATTTCTGCCAAGATGTCTCTTTTCCTAGTGGCTTAAGCCAAGAGTCTTATAAAGAATCCAGATAGGGAACCATCTGGAACTGCGTACCCAGCAGGAATTTTCGGTATTGCTCCCAGCATTGGCATCCAGGAATGGTTTGCGAACCAACCAGGTTCGCAACTCCCCCTTTAGCAGAGGTTCTTGACGGCTGTTTCGGCAACTCACATCTTATTATGTAGTTATCAGAGAATAAACGATTTTTCTGATAAAAGAAAATAGTATCTGTCGTGAGCAAGAACTGAACTCTAACCGCTCCTGATACAATCGAGTTCCTCTAATCCGAGGTAGGCATCAGCTCATCCGGAAACTTTTGCGAATGTTTAGGGCAAAGTTGTACTCAAGGGGATTCCTTGCCTACTCCGGGAAGGGAACCTCTAATCTCACGCTTCTATAGCTATGCCAGTCTTTGGCTACACAGGGCAAGTAGGAAGCCAGGGAATAACAGCGATTGGGTAGATTTCCTGGAAAGTCATTTGGAGTACCTTACTAAAAAAAGCTCCGAGCCAGACTCAGTAGACTGGAGACTCGGAGAAAATAAGCGCGAATAGAAAAGAAGAACAGATGATAAAAAGCGCGATCGCCGAGCGAGGAAAATTGATGCTTCTCTCTACTTCCCGCATCAGCAAGCTGAAAAATTCCCTTACCTCGATTAAAGCTTAGCTTCCAGAGACTTGAGAAACTCTGTGTTAACACCCGACTCGCGGGTAAGGGCAATTTTGCCGGTGCGAGCAATTTCACGCAAACCAAATTTATTCAGCACTTGAACAATCGCCACCAATTTGCCTGGATCTCCCACCACTTCTAAAGTGAGCGCATCCTCCGCAATGTCTACTACCCTAGCGCGGAAAACCTGAGCCAGTTCAATCACTTCCGAGCGATTGGAGCTGGTAGCATTCACCTTCAGCAACATCAGCTCTCGTTCTACACACGGAGTATCCGTTATATCCTGGACTTTTAGTACATTCACCAGCTTGTAGAGCTGCTTGGTGAGTTGCTCGATCACCCGGTCATCTCCCGGCACGACCATCGTAATCCGGGAGATTCCGAGCTGTTCAGCTGGTCCAACAGCAAGGCTTTCAATATTAAATCCCCGACGGGCAAACAAACCGGCAATCCGAGTCAGGACTCCAGCTTCATCTTCAACCAAAACTGAAAGGGTATGTTTCATTTTATACAAAACAGGCGGAGGCGCGATGTTGCTTTCAACACGCTAAGCAATATTTTGCTTCCCTACAAGAAGCTACGTGGGTTGTAAGCAGTACGTTAGCAAAGACTTACTACCTACACGGTATGCGAAGGCAATGTTAACAGAAATTACGTTAACGAAGCTACATCTTAATGTTACTGTATAGCACCCCTTGGCTACAAAAAACGGCTATCTCTGTATATTTAGGGATTTTTAGCCCCCGGAAAACCTTAAATCTTTTCATTGATAGATGTCTTGATTTAGCAATTTCATAATAATGGTGTAGTTCAGCTTAATTTGGAGCAAAAATACCTATGGGTTGGTTAAAAAGACTTTTTGGCATGGAAAAGCCGCAAAATGCACAAACTAATGCGGTACCAGCACCGACAGCTCAAGCTCCTGCCTCAACCGGCACTGCAAGTAGCAGCGAGACGATTCCGCCAGAGCGAGTGGGATTAACTGGAGAATATGACCAAAGCGGACTTGCCAAGCGGGTTGCTCTAGCTTTCGATCAAGATCCGGATCTGGATGATATTAATACGCTCTATGTAGCCCAAACCGGCGGCACAGTTGTGCTAAAAGGACAAGTTCCCAGCCAGCAAATTCTCAATCAAATGGTCTCGGTCGCCCGGAGTGTGGAGGGTGCCACGGGTGTCCAAACCGATCAAGTCACCATTGGCTAGAAGTTAGAGGCCTAGAAATTCGAGGCTAGAAGAAAAAATCGATAGGGTGGGAAGTGCCCACCCTACTTGGCGAAAAGCTAATCACTCACTGCTAACTGTTTTTGGGGTGTAGCAGAGCTATCTACCTGGTCTTCAGGCATCGTTTCAAGCCAGTTGAGGATAATCTGGTTAACTTCATCTGGACATTCGTCATGGGGACAGTGACCTGCATCCAGCTCAACCAACTGAAGCTTAGGGTTGATATCCCTAAATCGAGCCAGTACGCTAAAAGGAATCATTTTATCTTGCCGACCCCAAATCAAGAGCATGGGCGTGTTCAAGGTTGGCAGTAAGGTTTTGACACTTGGGCTAAATTTAGCACTGGTCATCGCTTTAAGGATGGCACCGAATGCTGCTGCCGAACCCCGATCTTGAGCGGGACCTGCCAGAATATCTACCAGTTCGTCGGTGACAGCATTTGGGTTAGCGTAAGCGATCGCTGCCCACTTGCGGACGAAGGAGGGACGCCTGACTAGATAAAAGACATTCTGGAGAATCACGGGTGAAGCCACAACACCTTTGACCCCTGCCACAACGGGTCGCAACCAGGCGGGAATTGCCTCTTCCTCCACGGAGGGATCGGGCAAACTCATCATCACAAAGCCTTTCACCATCTCTGGATGCGCGGCTGCCACTGCCAGACACACCAGCGATCCTATCGAATTTCCGACTAATACCACTGGCTGCTGAATAAAAGTCCGCCAGAAATCATAAACTTGCTCTACCCAAAGATCGACTTTGTAGTCTGCCTGCGCCTTCCGGGATGCCCCAAATCCCAGCATATCTAGCGCATAAACCGTGTGAGACTGACCAAGTACCGCTAGATTGTGTCGCCAGTGTCCAATGGAAGTCCCAAATCCATGCAGCAGCAATAAGGGGGTTGTCTTTTGTGTCGGTTGAGACGCCCGGATGTATGTATAGCGAGTCTGCCAACCCCGCCAAACCCAGTCTCTTTGACTGCCAATTCGATGCTGCCAATGCTGGGTCACGATCGCTTTTGCCTCAAATTAATAAGTTTTATAAACTTTATCTTTGTCTGTTAATTTCCATTTTAGTGGTTTGCTGCTAGAGCGTGTCTCATCAGGGTTTCTGAGAACTTAAGTTAACAAACCTAGACAAAACCCATGCTGTATGGCTGCACAGAAAAAGTCCCTACCCCGAATAGCAGACTTGCATCGTCTGCGTAAATTGCCAATCAACAGTCGTTGAGGGGGAGATGGGAGCGATCGCTTTTTGGAAGTTACGTGAACAACTATAGACAGAAACTCTCCCATACTCAGTAGAATGGCAGATACAAGGAAAGAAAAACTTGGTTTCTTTGGGAATGAAATTGAGAACGCCAGGAAGCAGCCTGTAGCTCTAGTGCGATCGCTCAAACATTCAACAACCCACTGCTATCAAAATTAACCTTATCAACTAACCGAGCAAACATAACCCTAATGCCTGTGATTGAGAAAAGACGCACTCGCGATCTACCCCAAATTAACGAACGTATTCGTTTTCCCCAAATTCGCGTCATTGACACCGATGGCACGCAGCTGGGAATTATGACGCCAAACGAGGCTATCCGCATCGCTGAAGAAAAAGAGCTGGATCTTGTCCTGCTCAGCGATAAGGCAGAACCCCCCGTTTGCCGGATTATGAACTATGGCAAGTATAAATTTGAACAGGAGAAAAAAGCGCGGGAAGCTCGGAAAAATCAGCATACCGCTGATGTCAAGGAAGTGAAGATGCGCTACAAGATTGAAGAGCATGACTATCAGGTGCGAGTTAATCAAGCCGAGCGCTTTCTGAAGTCGGGAGATAAGGTCAAAGCCACGATTACGTTCCGAGGTCGCGAAATTCAACACAGCGATTTAGCCGAGGACTTGCTCAAGCGGATGGCGACGGATTTACAGGAACTAGCGGAAGTGCAGCAAGCTCCCAAAAAAGAAGGTCGCAACATGATGATGCTGCTGTCTCCGAAAAAATAGCTCAGTAGTCGGCGGTCAGTAGTCAGTGGTCAGTGGTGTGGGGAAGACCAGGCGTCGCCCGAACAGTGGTCAGTGGCAAAAAAGAAACAACTGACCACTGACTACTGACAACGGACAAAATACCAATGAAACTGAACAATCGCGCTTGGTCTTGGTCCGATTGGGGTCGGGGATTACTCCAGTGGGTCAATCTTCGTCCAGAAGAAGGAGAGCGAACACTATTCATGTTCGCTTTCTATACCACAACTTCCATCGGCATCATCTGGGCAGAAGCTAGTACTGTAGCCCTTTTTCTGAAAGAGTATGGCGCAGAGCAATTGCCCCTGTTCTATATCCTCTCAGCGGGTATCGGTTCGAGCCTGGGGTTTGTCTACTCTTGGATGCAAAAGATTTTGCCTTTGCGCTGGGTAGTTGTCCTAGTAGCCTCCCTTGCAGTCATCCCCCTTGTCCTATTCCGCCTGGGATTAGATATTGTCTATTTGGCTGGCGTCACAGTCTTTCTGATGCGGCTGTGGGTGGAAGCGATTAACGTCCTTAATGACCTCAACACTTCCATTACTGCAAATCAACTCTTCAATATCCGGGAAATTAAGCGCACCTACCCCCTCATTAGTAGTGGCATCCTCGTTGCAGATGTTGTCAGTGGTTTTTCCCTCCCCCTAATCCTCGCCACCGTTGGACTGAATAACGTTTCCCTAGTTGCTGTCGTGATGATGGGGTTGGGAGCTTGTAGCCTTTTTTATCTCACCCAGCAGTACAAGCAAGCCTTTCCGGATTCTCCCGTCAGAGCCAACTTAAATCAAGAAAGCGACTTCACATCCAGGCGTCTGAGAGGCCCCTTACAGCGCTACGTCATCCCCTTATTTGGCTTCTTCATCGTCGGGCAGATTCTGTTTTTGTTAATTGATTTTCAGTATCTGAGTCAATTAGAGCTGAACTTTGACAGCAAGGAAATTGCCAGTTTCCTCGGTTTGTTTAGCGGCATCGTGGGTTTATGCGAACTAGCAACCCAGTGGTTTATCTCCAGTCGAGCCATCGAACGGCTGGGAGTATTTGTTGCCGCTATGTTGTTGCCTGTGGCAATTATTATTCTTAGCTTGGTTGCTCTCACCGGGGTTACAGGCTTTTTTCTAGGTCTGATCTTCCTCAAATTTATAGACGAACTGCTGCGCTATACCCTCATGGCTGCCCTTGGGCCGGTTCTATTCCAACCGCTCCCCGATAACATTCGCAGCTCAATCATGGCTCAGGTGCGGGGCATCGCCGAATCCCTCTCCACAGGATTTACTGGAGCGGGGATTTTAGGCATCATCAGCTTGTTAGCCTTTGCCTTTCACAACCTGTCGGAGAACTCGCTGCGATCGCTCCAAAGTTGGGTGTTTGTCGCCGTTATTATTATTTTTGCCCTCCTCTGGCTGTTAATTGTTTTCCTGCTTCGGTCGAGCTATGTCGGCTTGCTGGTTCAGAGCGCTCAAGGAGAACGGCTAAGCGTTTCAGATGTCGATCTGCGAGTCCTCAAGCGTGCTGTTGTCGAAACACTGGAGAAACCAGGTACGGAAGCAGATAAACGCTCTTGCATCGAACTCCTGTGCCAAATCGACTTGGAGGATGTGGGCGAAATCCTTGCCCCGCTGCTCACTCACCTCACTCCAGCCTTGCAGCGCCAGAGCCTAGAAGCAATGCTGCTGACGCCGAATCCCACTTATTTAGACCAAGTTCAGGGGCTGATTGCTCAAAAACTCAATCCAGAAGTTCTTGCTGTCGCTCTACGCTATATCTGGCTAACTCAGGAAACCCCTGATATTAGCCAGTTACAGCCCTACCTCCGCCCAAACGTAGACCCGGTGGTACGGGGAACCGCCGCCGCCTTAATATTGCGCCGGGGCACCCCGACAGAGAAAGCCGAAGCGACCAATACCTTGCGCCGGATGCTGACTCATCAACGGGAACGGGAACGAGTCATGGGTTGTCGAGCACTGGGAGAGGCAGATTATTTGCAGGCACTGCGACTTTATATTCCTAGTTTGTTACAAGATGAGTCTTTGCGCGTGCGCTGCGCCTTGCTAGAGGTAATTTCCTCAACCCGTTTACACGAATACTATCCGGCTCTGGTGCGAGGGCTTTACTACAAATCTACCCGTGAAGCGGCTCTCGGTGCGATTGTGCGTTTAGGAGATGAAGCGATTCCGATGCTGGTTGAGTTAGCACAAGATATCCACAAACCAGATTTGGTAAGGCTACAGGCTTGGAGTGCGATGGGTCAAATTGGCACGCCAGAAGCCCTCAATCAGTTGGTCGCTCATCTAAAAACCGGCTGGGGGACTACGCGACGCAACATCCTGCGGATTCTGCTCAAAATGCCCCACGAAACCGGAATCGAGGGGGTTCTCGACCGCTTAGGTCGCAGCGGTGTTGAAATGTTAATTGAGCAGGAAATGCTGTTTGTCGGACACTTGTATGCTGCATTAGTAGATTTGTCAGCGGATGAACCAATTGAATCTTTTTTCGCCTCAACACGAGAAGCAAACCAGTCAGCGCTCTCATTGCTACAACGGGCACTTCTGGAAGAGCAGTCGGATGTGATTGAGCGGTGTTTTTTGCTCATGAAGTTTCTTTATCCGGCTAGCTCGATTCAAGCAGCAGCATTTAATCTCCAATCTGATTCGCCGTCGAATATCGCGCTGGGGTTGGAAATTTTGGATAATACTCTAGATATTGCTAAGAAGCGATCGCTCGTGGGAATTCTCGACCGGCGACCGGAGAAAGAAAAACTGCAAAATTTGGCAGAGATGTTTCCTTATCAACCGATGATTCAGAGCGATCGCCTGCGTCGGTTGCTGGATTTACGTCATTTTCTGTCAGACTGGCCTTTAGCGTGTTGTTTTCATGCAGCACGTCAGGCGAAATGGAGTCTGACGCCGGAACAGACGCTGGTGTGTCTGCGCCATCCCACCGGCTTTGTGCGGGAAGCGGTTTTGGCTTATTTGAGAGCCGCTGCACCCCGCGCTTTGCAGGAAATGTTGCCCGTCCTGAAAAATGACCGCGATCGCCTTGTCGCCGCCCAAGTTCAGCAGATGATGGCAGAACTGGGACAATAGAGGGACTAGAGACTCTGGACTCTGGATGATTACCCTAATGACGATGGGCTGTTCTCAAGTCTAAAGTCTAAAGTCCAAGGTCTAAAAGTCTAAAGTCTAAAAGTCCAAAGTCTAGAGTCTAGATTCCGATGTTAACCAGCGTTGAGCGCCTATTATTTGTCAGAGGCGTCCCGATTTTCCAGGAACTGCGGGATGATTTTCTGGTGCGGCTGGCTTCTGTGATGGATGAGCTATCCTTTCCAGCGCATCATACGATTTTTACTGAAGGACAAGAAGGGCGATCGCTCTATATTGTCGTTTCTGGTAGGGTACGGGTTCATTTTGGCGGGCGGGATTTGGCTCACTTGGAGCAGGGAGCCACCTTTGGAGAAATGTCGTTATTTGATGCTGAGCCGCGTTCGGCTTCGATTACGACTTTGGAATCCTGCGAGTGTCTGATGCTGACGCAGTTGCAACTGTATGATGCGATTGACGAGACGCCAGGAATTGCAGTGAATATCATTCGTCTGCTGTCCCGTCGCATCCGCGAACTGAACAACAAGATCAACGTTTATAAGGCGGAAAGTCAGGAAGCAGATTTAAGTAAGGCCGGAAATTTGGGGGGATGAACTGCGAAGCAAGGAGAAAAAGCCAGGAAGAGACGCGAGCGCATCCATTAGCCAAATTCTTTAATAGCTTAGTTAATTATCTGTACTGGCTTCCAACTATCCAACGATTTCCGAATCAAAGTTAATTCATCCATATATTCATTCAGTTGAGCTTTCCGTTCCTTTAAACTTGTCACAATTCGAGGAGGAATTACTTCCTTTTTTTGGGGTTCGGTTGCCAAATGCTCCAGGTCATTCCCTAATGCTTGAATTGGCTCATCAGTTAGCGTCTCTGTATTTTGGGAAGCTGCCTTTTCTTGAATATTTTCAGTTTCTACTTTCCCGCTTACAAGACGGGTATTCAGGGAATCTTCTATTGCTTTAGCAGCTTTATTGAGTTCTGCCAAAACTCCACTCAGGAGATTCCAACCTGAATTTTCAATAATTGTTTGAAGCACTATTTCTTGAATAACAGGAATTCCGCTATCTTTTAGAACTTTTGGCGCAACTTCTATAGGCTGGGGAACTCTAAATTCACCTTCCTCAGTTTCTTCTATATAATTTCCTAAAAATACTTGGACGAACTCTTTTGTATGATTGCTAGTTGCTGTGCTGTTTTGAATCAGTTTTGCTAAAAGTCCTTTTCTAGAATTTGCCGAATAGATAATCGGACTTGGAAAACCTAAGCCGATTAACGTTTGTTTGCAGATTTCAATAACTTCAGAAACGTCTATATGTGTGTTTTTCGGCTCAACCTCATTAATAATAAAGAAAACCTTACCTTGATTGACTGCTAAAATTTGGCGATAGTTCTCTATTATTTTTTTTAAAAAACCGGATACAGAATCATTTTTAAAATTATTCTCATTTAAAATAAATAAGATTACATCGGTATTTTCTAAGGTTTCTAAGATTATCTGTTCTTGCTCTGTTGTCGGGGTGAATTTTATAGATGCTTGCTCCTTTTCAACAGACAGATCGCTTAGAGTAAAGCCAGCTAGAGATGAAAGCGTGCTAATTGCTTCAATCGGATGTTCTATTTCAAAGCGGATAGTCCGAGCGGGATTATGTTGATTCCGAATAGATTGAGTATGCTCTAGGAATTTTTGGGCAATTTCGACCGCATCACCAGAAGCGATCGCAACAGGTTGCCAATGTCCTTCTCGATACTCCAGAAATCTATGCACTTGTCCAGAATCAATATGTCGGATATCGGTACGGCAGGCAGTAATCGCTTCAGCTTCACTTGGCAAAATATCTGCACCTATTAAGGCATTTAGGAAAGTGTTTTTGCCTGCATTCAGAGGAGCAATAACCGCAACTTGATACTTCTGCTCTTTTAAAGCATATAGCGCTTTAGTAATGTCATTTTCGATGCGTTGTAACGCCTTGGTATCGTCTTCCTCCCCTTCGCGTGTTGCTCGAATTTCTTGAAGGGACTGTAAGAGTAGCCTACCTGTGATGTAAATGCTGTCGTGTGCTGCTTGAAACTGTTCAGAAGACATAGCAATCGTCCGCCGAAAGGGGCTAGCGTAAGTTAGCTAAAGCTTACATCAGCTGAACGCAGAAGAAACAAACAAGAGTGACAGTTGCGATAGCGAAACGCTGACTTGTCAGTTCGCAGGCTACTACACGCTCAAGCATTGCAGACACAAGTCGCGAGCGCGTACAGCCCTTTGGGCATGAAAACAGCGAAGCGAGGCTTTAGTCAAGCGCCAACCTGGCGGTTCGCATCCGTCCACCCATCTTATTTACCTCTCCCTTGACTCCTTCCCCGCTAGGGAAAAACGAAGACAATGCTTTAGAAATCGAGCCGGAATCTCCGGACAGCCGCCAAAATGAAGATGGACGTAGGAAGCATGAACGTGATGCACCGCCCACCCCTCACTGGTAACAGGACTCTTGGGATCGTACCCCCGAATATGAAATAGCGGCGCTTCCGGTTCCTCAGTTAAGTGAGAACGGTGAAACTCATGCCCCCAAACGGTTCCCCCAGCCGGGAGGAGGGGACTTTCTTGCAGCGCGATCGCTTGCCGATACCCTAAACTCAGGCGCGAACTCATGGCGGCTGTGGTGGGTAAAACTCCTACCATCGGGAAAGAATTTCCCTCAAAATCTACAATTTTTTCGGACAAATACATTAAACCGCCACACTCGGCATAAGTAGGCATTCCCGCCAAAATTGCCTTCCGCACTGCATCACGAGTCGCGGTATTTTCAGCCAAGTTTTGGGCAAAAACTTCCGGGAAACCACCCCCAAAATATAATCCTTGAATGCCTTCTGGTAAGCTGTTGTCCGTCAGCGGACTCCAAAACACCAATTCTGCTCCCAGGGATGCCAGTATATCTAGATTGTCTTGATAATAGAAGCTAAAAGCGCGATCGCGGGCAACCGCAATTCTTAACGGATCGAGGATATCCCCTGAAGGGTGAGATGAATGATGAATTAATTCTATTTGTTGCTTTTGTTCCACCTTCAGAAGCGGCAAAAGCTGTTCCCACTCAAAGCAACTGTCTCCCAAATCCGCAAGCCGATCGATTAAAGCGTCCATCTGAGACAGCTCTGCGGTGGGCACCAAGCCCAGATGTCGGTCGGGAATGCTGATATTCTCTTGCCGCCGCAAAATGCCTAGAACGGGCAACTGCAAGGGTTCTAGAGCATCTTTGAGCAGTTGCAGGTGGCGATCGCTTCCCACCCGATTTAACACCACTCCAGCAATCTTGATTCTAGAGTCAAAAGAACGATAGCCATGAGCGATCGCTGCCACCGAACCAGATAACCGGCTGCAATCTAACACCAACAGCACGGGTAAATCCAAAAGCCGCGCAATATGAGCCGTACTTCCAAAGTCAGTGCTGAGTGCAAAATTTTCCGTTTCTTGCTCAAGATTTAACTTTTCATTCTGAATTCTCTTGACTCCGTCAAATAGCCCCATGACCCCTTCCACGAGGGCATAGTCGCTTCCGTAACGATGAGCAAGAAAAGACTGCTGCACGTAGGTTTCAGAGGTCAGTACCGGGTCTAAATTCCGGCAAGCACGACCAGTCACGTACGTGTGAAACATCGGGTCGATGTAATCTGGCCCTACTTTAAAAGATTGAACCTGGTAACTCCGACGACATAAAGACGACAGCAGGGCGAGCGTAACTGTCGTTTTGCCCACCCCGCTGCGTTCTCCGGCGATCGCTAATGCCATATTTACTCATTGCTTGTTGTTCATCGTTCATCTATGTTGCGATGAACAGTTGCTATGAACAATGAACAATTCGCGATTAACCATTCGCGCTCGCTAATTTGAGAATTGCCGCCGTGATCGCCATACTTTCTACGTAAAGCATATCCCGGCTCCAACGCCGCAACTGCTGACTTAACAAGAACTCAGCTTTTTGGTCAGACATCGGCGTTACCTGTTGAATCCGGCAAGCTTGGGCACCACCACCTGCCTCCATCCGCATACAACCCGTCGTTTCGGAACACAAAACCGTACAACAGTCTGCATCCAGGTTCGTCGAACTCAGACGTAGCGCAATCAAGTCACCCGGTATATCGCCCCAGTCAGCAGTAGGAATCCCTGCCAACTCCGCTTCTATTGTCCGCTGATCGGGAGCAACAAATTCAATCCGCTTGATGTCATAATCACCGCCTTCTTTGGTATATGAAACGGGGTGCCACTGCAACCGGCTCGCCAGCCAACCAATAAACATCAATGCTTGGTCAGGATTGCCCTTTTCATAATTAATCGTCACCTTATCCACTTCCTTAAGAGCCTCGCGGCGCTCTGGTGGATCGAAAGCTTCGGCGGTTAATTCTTGCCACGGAGCCAGCCGACGCCAATTGAGGTCGGCAACCGGAATGCCTTGTTCCAGAAGGGTTTGTACCCGCAGTAAATCATCCTGTGGTTCGTTGAAAACACAAGAGTCAACGATCACAGAATTGCAGACTGCTGCCAGCCGCTTAAACAGAGCATCATTGGGATCGGGCGTCCCCTTCCACCAGAGAAACTTAGGCAGACCGCCGATTAGCAACCCACTCACAATCCCACCGATACGTTCCAAAGCTTCGGCGGTGCCTTGCAGAGTAATGTATTCGCAGCAGATCAGGGTATTGTGACTTTGCTTTTGGATGGGGCAATAGGCTGAGACTTGAGCCGTCACGCCTTCATCTTCCCCAGAGACGGGGCATAAAGCAATGATCCGGCAGGGGTTCGCGGCAGCGATCGCATCCGCAATTCTAAAGCTATCTGAGGAAGACTGCTGACCATTACTGGCATCTGCCTCTTTTGTATTCCCATCGGAGCGCTTCTTTGCTTGCTCTACTCGCAGTCGGTCGAGGATTCCGGCATCCGTCTTGCCCGTTACTGGCAGTCCATAAGCTTTCTGAGCCGTCTTGATCGCCGCCTCTGTCAGCGGGCCATCAATTCCATCGATCGGGCCTTTGTAAAATCCTAAAGCTGCCAACAGCTGCTGAGTTTCCTCCGGTTCGTAAACCACAAAAGTAAATGTGGTTGCCCGCGTAGCCATCGGAGACTCGCCATTATCATTGTCGCTATTGTAGCTTTGCCAAATTTGATGCAGTTCTGCCTCAATTTCTGTCATTGAGACATCTTTGGGCGGTTGTATTGAAACAATCGGAAGAGATTGTGTTGCCATATTCAGTGATTGAAGAAAAGGTAATTGGTAAAAAGGTAATTGGTAATTGGTAAAAAGGTAATTGGTAAAAAGTTTTAAGTTGTAGAGACGCGATTTATTGCGTCTGAGTTTTGAATGGAAGAGTTTCTTCTAACTTCAAACTCAATACTTACAACTCTGATTACCCATTACCGATTACCCATAAACCAACTACAATCTGCGCCAGCGGCGTCCATCTTGATTAATCAAGAATTCTGCTTCCTCTGGCTCCCAGGTTCCCGCTTCATACTGGGGAACCGATGCTGGGTCAGTGCTTGCTTCCCAAGCGTTTAATGCCGGTGTTACGACACGCCACGCTTCTTCCACTTCATCAGCTCTCGTGAACAAAGTTTGGTCGCCTAACATACAGTCGATTAACAGCCGGTCATAAGCATCGGACGTTGCCATCCCAAACGAGGAACCATAGCTAAAGTCCATATCTACCGAGCGCGTCCGCAGTTCTGTTCCCGGCATTTTGGCTTCAAAACGCAGAGAAATTCCTTCATTCGGCTGAATCCGCATCGTCAGCACATTCGGACTTGCTTGCTGGGCGGCAGATTGAAAGATTAAGAAAGGAACTTCGCGGAAGTGGATGGAAATCTCGCTGACCTTCTTGGGTAGACGCTTGCCGGTTCGCATATAGAAAGGAACTCCTTGCCAGCGCCAGTTATCAATTAGCAGCTTCATCGCTACATAAGTTGGCGTCGTGGAGTTGGGGTTGACCCCCGGTTCTTCTCGATATCCAGGCACCGGCTTACCCTTCATCCATCCAGCAGAGTATTGACCCCTAACCGCTGATAATTCCAGGTTATGCACGTCTGCCAGGTGAGTTGCTTGCAGAACCTTCATTTTTTCGGTGCGGATACTATCGGCATCTAGGGAATTGGGCGGTTCCATTGCCGTGAGGCAGAAAGTCTGCATCAGGTGGTTCTGCATCATATCCCGCAAGGCTCCGGAGCTTTCGTAGTACCCGGCACGGTCTTCGACGCCTACGGTTTCTGCCACCGTAATTTGAACGTGATCGACAAACTGTCGGTTCCAAATCGGCTCAAAAATTGCGTTAGCGAAACGGAAAACCAGGAGATTCTGAACCGTTTCTTTACCCAGATAGTGGTCGATGCGGTAAACCTGTTTTTCTTGGCAAACCTGCTGCACTACGCGGTTTAGGGCTTGGGCGGAGTTGAGATCCCGTCCAAAAGGTTTTTCAATCACCAGACGGGTTTTCAGTGGGTCATTGAGCATGCCCGCCGTACCCAATTGGCGAAGCGCTTCTGGGAAGAAATTTGGAGAAACGGAGAGGTAAAATACGCGGTTTCCTCGCGTTCCGCGCTGACCATCCAATTCTGCTAAAAAGGCTTTCAGTTTCTGGTAACTTTCGGGCTTGTCAATATCACCAGGGCAGTAGTATAGACCTTGGGCGAAGTCGTGCCAGAGTTCTTCTGAGCCAATCCCATCGCTAAATTCTTCGATCCCCTCGCGCATCTGCTCCCGGAAGTAGTCGTGGCTCCACTCCCGACGCGCCACGCCGACAATGGTCATTTCCGCTGGCAGGCGTCGTTGCAGCTTCATCTGATAGAGAGCTGGCACGAGCTTCCGTTGCGTCAAGTCTCCGGATGCCCCGAAGATTACCAATATCTGCGGCTCTGGTATCCGTTCCTGCCGCAACCCAACACGTAAAGGATTTTCTAGCAGTGTGACCATAGAAGGATAGTTTTGAATTTTGAATCTTGAATTTTGAATTTTGAGTTTTGAGCTTTGAGTTTTAAATTCCTAGCTGAATTGATAACTTTGAATTATCAGACCCCTTTCTTAACTTAAAACTCAGCACTCAAAACTCAAAACTTTCTTACACGGGTTGCAGATGTTTGATTTTCTCTTCCAAGGATGCGGTTAGAGATTCAAAGGGCTTCACAAATTTCTCAATTCCTTCGACTAGCAATTCGTCCATCACTTCGTCTAGATTGATGTCGATGTCGGGGTCTTTGAGACTTTCAATCAGCTGATAGGCTTCTTCCACCCCAGTTTCAATGCGAGAAGCAACGTCGCAGTGGTCGGCGCAGGCTTCGATGGTATTCGGTGGCAAGGTGTTTACTGTGTCTGGGCCAACCAGCTCATCCACATACATGACATCGCTGTAGCTGGGGTCTTTGGTGCTAGTGCTTGCCCACAACAACCGCTGGACATTTGCACCTTTTGCTGATAGGGCTTTCCAGCGATCGCTCGTAACGATCTCTTTGTACTTCTGGTAGGCAATTTTGGCGTTAGCGATCGCGATTTTGCCCTTAATTGCCATCAGTTCTGCCTTTTTCTCGATTCTATCAACGCCTGCTTTCAGCTTGGCATCAATGCGAGCATCAATATTAATATCGATGCGGCTGAGGAAGAAACTCGCTACCGAGGAGATTTTGCTGATGTCTTTGCCTTCCGCTGCCCGCTTTTCTAAGCCGCGAATGTAAGCCCAAGCGGTCTCAACATAGCTCTCAACGGAGAATAGCAGCGTCACGTTGACGTTGATCCCCTCTGAGATGACTTGCTCGACGGCTGGCAAACCTGCCGTGGTGCCGGGAATCTTGATCATGACGTTATCTTTACCGATTTCTTGGTAATAACGCCGAGCTTCCTCAATCGTGCCTTGGGTGTCGTGGGCGATGTTTGGCGGTACTTCAATACTGACGTACCCATCCAGACCTTCAGAGGAGTCATAGACAGGGCGGAGGATGTCGCAGGCATTGCGGATATCCTCAAACACCAAGGATTCGTAAATCTTTTCAACGGGCAATCCAGCTTTGATCCCGGCTTCAATATCGGCGTCGTAGATGGCATTTCCAGCGATCGCTTTTTCAAAGATGGCTGGATTAGAGGTGATCCCGCAGATCCCTTTATTCTCAACCATATCTTTGAGTTCGCCGCTTTGAATCAAATCACGGGTCAAGTTATCCATCCAGATACTCTGACCGTATTGTTTGATCTCTAATAGATGATTGTTTGGCATATCTGTCATTTTTTGGCTCCTAACAATTGTCTTTGTAACGCTAGATCGAGAATGTTCCCGTTGAGCAGCTTGAAAGGTCAATGCGGGAATTTTTCAAGAAAGCAAAACCTTATTGAGGCACGCGCGATCGCGCGATCGCGTTTTTATCCTCATCCCATGCCCGTTTCTGAATAAAAGATTCCACCAAGGTGACATCTTCTTTGCTACCGATCAGCAATGGTGATCGCGCATGAAGGGCGTTTGGCACTACGTCCAAAATCTCTTGCGTACCCGTACTTGCTCGACCCCCGGCTTGCTCTATTAAAAAGGCTAAGGGAGCCGATTCATACAGCAACCGCAATTTTCCTTCTGGTTTTTTCACAGTACCGGGGTAAAGGAAAACACCTCCTTGGAAGAGAATCCGGTGAATATCGCCCACCAGCGCCCCGCCGTATCGAGCCGTATAGCCTTCCTGTCGATGAACATAGCGGATATAGTCTCGCAAGGGTTCTTCCCACTGCCAGAAATTTCCCTCATTGACACTATAAATAGAGCCGTGATTGGGAATCTGAATGTTTTCACTTGAAAGGATAAACTCGCCTAAGCTGGGATCGAGGGTGAAAGCATGAACCCCCGTACCAATCGAATAAACCAGCATCGTGCTAGGCCCGTATAGCACATAACCTGCGGCGATTTGTTTGCGCCCGTTTTGCAATAAATCACCGCCGGTTTGATTTTCATCCGTTCCTTCTTGTTGGCGAATTGCGAAGATGGAACCCACGTTGATATTGATATCTACATTCGAGGAGCCATCAATCGGGTCATAGAGCAGGGTATAGCGCCCGATTGGGCAATTTTCGGGAATATAGTAAGGCTTCTCCATTTCCTCGGATGCCAAACGGCAGACTAAACCGCTTTGCTTAAATACCGAGATAAATACGTCATTGGCATAGACATCCATCTTTTTGACGGATTCCCCTTGCACATTCACATCACCCGTAAATCCCAGCACGCCTTCGAGTAATCCTGCCCTGCTGAGTCGTCGCGCAATCAACTTTGCCGCGAGGGCAATGCGATTCATAATCGCGCTCAAGTCCTGGGCATCTGCCGAAAAGCTGTGGAGTTGCTGCAAAACGTGACGAGATAGCGTTGTGCAGTCGCGATCTAGGGCTTGTTCCTGAACGACGAAAGGCTGTTCCACGTTGGACATAGTTTTCGTCCTCCCTTTCAATAAATGCTTTGTGAATAGGGCAGCTCTCATTGAGCTACTGCCCCAACATATCAAGACCTGGTCGCTCTACCTTCTATCTTAGGGAGCCATTTCTCAGGATGGTGTTTAACTTTATATCAACTAAAGAAATAAAATCTTTAGACGCGCTTTATTGTCTAAAAGGCAACAAGGCTGAAATTAGATAATTACCGCTCGCAATCCAAAAAAACAAGATGGGAGAATACAAACGGATCGGAATCCTGACCAGTGGGGGTGACTGTGCGGGGCTAAATGCTGTGATTCGGGCAGTTGTCCGCTGTGCAAATGGTAAGTACGGCTGGGAAGTGTGGGGGATTTGCCGGTCTACGCTGGGCTTAATGAGCAGTCCGCCAGAAGCAATCAAGCTGGAGTTTGATAAGGTAGACCACTTGCTCACGATGGGCGGTACAGTGCTGGGAACGACGAACAAAGGAAATCCCTTTGCGTTTCCAATGGCGGATGGAAGTTTGCGCGATCGCTCAGAAGACATTATTGCGGGCTACCATCAACTAGGCTTGTCAGCTTTAATTGGAGTTGGCGGGGACGGCAGTTTAGCGATTCTCCGAAAACTCGCGCAACAAGGCGGGATCAACTTAGTCGGGATTCCCAAAACCATTGATAACGATGTTGGTAGCACTGAGCGTTCTATCGGATTTGATACCGCCGTCAACATCGCCACCGAAGCCCTCGACCGATTGCACTTTACTGCGGCTAGCCACAATCGAGTCATGATCCTGGAAGTGATGGGGCGCGATGCCGGTCATATTGCCCTGAATGCGGGGATCGCCGGTGGAGCTAATGTGATCTTGATCCCGGAAATTCCTTACACCATTGAAAATGTCTGTCGCAAAATTCGGAATCGTCAAGCGATGGGAAAGAATTTCTCGATCGTCATTGTCTCAGAGGCGGTTTGCACGGCTGAAGGCAATCCAGTTAAGAGTATGGATCGATTCGGGGAATGTCGATTAGGCGGAATCGGGCAGTATTTGGCAGAGGAAATTTCGATTGCTAGTGGTGCAGAAACCCGCGTGACTGTTTTAGGTCACGTTCAGCGAGGGGGACTGCCTTCGCCCCTGGATCGGTTACTGGCAACTGCCTTTGGGGTGGCGGCGGTCGATCTGATCGCTGAGGAAAAGTACGATCGCGTTGTTACCTGGCAAAACCGCGAGATTGTCAGCGTGCCAATTGCTGAAGCGATTGGACAATACAGAGCCGTCGATCCCGACGATACTTTGGTCAAGACTGCCAGAGGTTTGGGGATTTGCCTTGGAGATTAAAAGACTAAAGACTAAAGTTCTGCGATCGCAGTGTAGAAATATTTAACAGAGCAATCTGCGATCGCGAAGCTTTCTGTTTCGCTCTACCAGCTTAGAGACTGAACTTAGGAACTTAACGAGCCGCCGGATTCTCCACCGCCACGACTCGTCTCTTGTGTAAGCCATCAGCATCGATTCTGCTCAGTGTTGAGAAGCGGTGGCAATGTGTGACAAAACCAGCACGGTTGTCCTTTTTCAGGAGTGTTTTTCAAACAACCGTGCTGATTTCGCCCTATCTCTCCTTAAAATCTGCTTCGCCTCGCGCCGCCGCGATCGTCCTCCTTGGGTCGTGCTTTATTCACTCTAAGCTGACGGCCCATCCATTCAGCCCCATCTAATTCTGTGATGGCTGCGTCTTCTTGGGCATCATCTGTCATTTCAACAAAAGCAAATCCGCGCATACGTCCCGTTTCGCGGTCTGTCGGTAAGACAACTCGCTTCACCGCGCCGTACTCTGCAAAGACTGCTGTCAAATCTTCTTCGGTCGCTTGGTAAGACAGGTTTCCAACGTAAATGGTCATGTGGATCGATAAAGCTGAACGAGGAACTAAAGTTCAGAACCCCTAGATGGCTAGATGTGACCCCTAATGCCAGGTCAAGACTTATTTACCAATGGTGAATTTTCATCAACCCAGCCCACAAATGTGGCTGCACGAGTCCCAAATCCGACCATTAATAGGACTGAACTTTTAGGTTTCGTCCTATCATAGCCTACTAATTTCATTGTGGGAGAGGATCTAGGGTACACGCTGAGCGGTTCTCTAATTATTAAAATTCCCTGACTTTTAGCAGTGGCTCAGAAGACATTGCCCAAGGGAGAATTTCAAAGATTAGGGAGGCTAAATTTCTCAGAAAAATCGACTGAGCCGCTGCCAACTTTCCAGCCGTCTTTATCTTTAGCCTCCTTCAGCTTTCGATGCCAAGTTAGTCAATAGAAATTGACTGTGGGCCACTACCTTTGCCGTTACCACTGCCGTTGGAAGAAGCTGTAGGGGAAGGAGCTACACCTGCCTGTCCGTCAAGCCAGGTTTTCACGGGGTCATCATTCAGGTTGATGCGGAGTAAACCAGAAACCAATCCGCCTAAGAAAGCGCCTGGGTGCTGAGTGAATTCTTTAAAGAGCGGGGTTAGTTCATCGAGAAACATTGAGAGTCTCCTGTTGCTGCCTGATAGTAACTGATGTCTATCCGTCGATCGTAGCGTGTCCGATTGCGGGTATTGGTATGGGAAGATGCGATCGCTTCTTCCCAAAAACAAGGTTTACGCCTCTAGCCAGACTTTTGGTCGGAGAATAAGCACTTATCCGAGTCGCACCCAGCGGGACCGACTTCCATTAAATAGCCTGAATCGTAGCGACTTAAGGCAGCATGAAAATTTTCGGTCTGGCGTCGCTTTTCGACTTCCTGGACTATCTGCTCGTACTCTTCTTTGGCAATTGGCTCAAACGGCAAGCGCGGAAACGTCTGATGATCGTCGAAGCGAGCTAGAAGTGCCGCTGAGATGTAACCCTGATCGTCTCGGATTGCTTCGTAAATCCGAGTGCCTAACGCTTCGATCTCGCTCTCGCGCAACTCGATGGTCGCGGAGGTGTTGTGACGCACAAAGAATTTTTGAACTTGCATATAAAAATCCATTTGCGCGATCGCGTTAAACTTGCCAATCTCGATTTGATCGGCTCCCGGTAAATCCGCCCAAGCGACAGCAACGGGGATTTCTACCAGCCATTCCGAGCATCTGGGATCGAAGGGATCGTTCAGGAGATTGCCGTTTTCATCTTTATCAGACTGAGACGGAATCACGTTGTACCCGTAGTCAATACACGCCAGAGCAACTGGGTCATTTTTTCTGAAGGTGATCCGGCGCAGAAAACGTTGAGCTTTTGGCGGATGCCAGCCCGGTGAAGCGCCTGTCAGCAAGGATTTTGTCCCGGAAGGCTGAACTGTGGTGCAGCGGTTGGGGCGTTTGATGCCGTGGCGATCGCAATAATCCCATACCACTTGATGCACCGTTTCCCGCCAGCGCGTCAGATATTCCTGCTCCTGTTTCTTAAAGCTTAGCCCTGCCTCTGTTTCCGGTCTCCCTGCTTCCCACCAGCGCAACCAATCCACACCAAAGGCATTCACAAAGAAATCAAATAATCCTGTGAAAGAAACTCCCACAATTGGATCGAGTTCCCGTGACTTTCGATAGCGTTCTTCGACAAATTCGTGATTAAGCAGCGAGGCGACTGATAATGCTCCAGCCGTGAAAGCTTCCTCTTGTTCTTTATAGTTATGTGGGTCAATTTGATTGAGATGAACCTCCGAAAGGTTGCAGTGGAAGTTTGAGCCGATGATTTCCGGTTTTGTTATCCACTATTTCTAGTGGTCTCGGACTATATCTTCACCTGGTCTAGGTGGAGGGCGCTATCTGACCATTATTGGTTTCCCGCAGGTCTAGTCTCTGAACCTTCTCCAGCTCTGGGGCTACCTGCCTTACATCTGGAGCTTGGCTGCTGATTACCTTGCACCTTTTTGGGTGTTTAGGCTTCCAGCAATTCACCCTCTGACTATCTAACCTGTTCCCAGGTTAGGCGGCAAAATCTAAGCTACCGCAAGGATTCAAACCAACACGAGCTAATCGATGCTCTATCTCATCAGGAGATAGGTCGGGGTAGTGTTCTCCTAACCACTGTTCAGCCTTACCTTGACTATAAGCTTGCAGAAAATCAGTTTTCTGCTCAGGGGTTTCTAATAGATCGCAGTTGGCTCTTGCTACTGCTTCTCCTGCCCATTGAATTGCGCCTTCCCCGGAATAATGCTGCTGACGAACAGAGGCAAGGCATTCTTCTAGAGTGGGTTTGTGGTGAAAAACTCTAGTGTGATTTGCCATGCGAAGCGCATCCCGTTCTGGATCGATGCGCCAGTTGCCGTTTTCATCTTGCTGCCAAAGATTGCCTTTCGCGTCGGCAAATTTTTCATCATCGCTAGAACCTTGCCTCATTCCAGCTGAGCGCCTGACGTTGCCAGCAACCACGACAACGGCGGCTTCATCTATTAATAAACAGCACTCAACCGAATTCAGACGCCTTCCTAGAGCTTTATTTAAAATTGACGCGCAACGTTCGTAAAGACCTGACAACTTCACCGGATTGGCAACGCCACCAAAGCCTTTGAGGGGTTCTCCAGCTGCTCGGACATCGCTGAGGTTGATGGATACCTGTACTTCTGCTGTGAAGCGCTCATCGCTAGATAGTTCCAGCAAAGTTTGATAAGACTTAACCCAGCCTTGACGACTGTCTCCCACGTAAATTGTGACTTTTTCGCCTTCTACTTTCACTTGTGTCAGTTCGCGGCGATCCGAGGCAGGAGTAGAGCCGATTTCACCTTGTACCGTCACAACAAGGCGATTGCGAATTCGCGGCAGTTGATTAATGTATTTTGGTTCGAGAACGGCTCCAGTGCCACACCCCATCATTGCCAGATCCATCATCAGACCAAAGGCACGCCAGTCTACTACATTGGTACTGGTGCAGTTGTAGGCTCCTGAGAAGTTTTCTGGTCTTTCAATCCACTCGCTGCCACCCACCCACAGCCAGCGTCCAGAGGCAAGAGCTTTCATCTGGCGCTGCATGCGATCGATCGTGTCAGCTTCTTCAGGGGTGAGCTTGCCAAGCTTCGTCAACGCCCTAATCGTGCGATCGCACACTTCATCCCAAGTCTCGCGCCCCGATTGGGTGCGACGGCTGTACGTCCTAAAAAATACAGGATTCGCAGCCGGTGCCGTTTCAGGAAACCGGCTCGTCTGGATTACTCGCTCAAGCTCTCGAACCATAGGTCAAGTCTGATTGGTTTTGGGAAAATTCACAGATCACTTACTATACGCGATCGCAGATATGGGGTCAAAGCTTGAAAAATCGAGGAAATTGCGCTATCCGTGTGGCTTTCTAGATAAAATTGGTACAGTAAAATATCCCATTGAGCGGCTCAATTGGTCACAGTTGTAATAGTTACAAGAGCGTCAAAAGGCAAAAATTAAGGGCGATTGTCAGCCGCCCTTTCCCATCGTTTGAGATTACTGTCTTGCTTTCAATTGCCTTTTTGAGAGGCGGTGCAAACGTTCAACAGCAAACTTATTTCACGAGCGCAACAGACAGGATCTTCCCAGTTACAAATACTCCCTGTCGCAGTCATTTGGCTCATCAAATTCGGAGGGCAGCAAGTCGCAAAGTTACCAGATTGCGATCGCGTTAATTTTCCCAAATCCGTTAAAGGAGCGCCAGGAAACGGCAATTAAACAACTCAAGATACTAAACTGATATTTTGGAAAATGGGTAATTGGTAATGGGGATGAACTCTTGACGATGATGCTTGCTCCCTGGCGATCGCTTCTTTCGGGTGCCTTACACCGTAACCGTAGCGAACCCCATTCTCGCTACTTACAGCTAGCCACCATCCAGGCTGATGGGCGTCCCGCTAACCGCACGCTCGTCTTTCGGGGATTTTTAGACAATACCAACCAATTAAAATTTGTCACCGATTCTCGCAGCCAGAAAGCCGATCAAATCGAGCATCACCCTTGGGCAGAAGCTTGCTGGTACTTTACCACCACTCGCGAACAATTTCGCCTCGCTGGGACGCTGACGCTGGTAGGAGCCAATTATCCTGATTCACTGCTCCAGCAAGCGCGTCAGGTGTCTTGGCAAGACCTTTCCGACGCCGCTCGCCTGCAATTTGGTTGGCCCCATCCCAGAGAAAGGAGAGCCGATGTCAGCACTTTTTCTCCGCCGCCACCCGACCCCCAAAAGCCGCTAGAGAGTTTTTGTCTCCTACTACTAGAACCCGTACAGGTCGATCATTTGGAGTTGCGAGGCGATCCCCAAAACCGAAGTCTTTATCGCCTCGAAAGTTCTCAAGCTTGGTCTATTCAAGCCGTAAATCCGTAAGAATTAAAAACGCAAAATTAAAAATTGAGAAATTCCATTTTTAATTTCTAATTTTTAATTACTCAAATCCCAGAACCATCTAAAAATTGCCGGATCAATCCATCTTGCACACGACAACTGGGCGCTGCTGCGGCTGGGATATCCGATACATGATGTCCGGTTCCTAAGGGAACAGGCATTGAGGCATGAGCCGGTTGTTGTAACTCTTGTACCTGTTGTTCTAGTGCTTCCAGACGGTCAACCAAAGCCCGAATTACCGCAGCCTCAGAATCGGGAAGGCTTCCATGTTCTAAGGGATTCACGCGGACGCCGGAACGATAAAGAATCCGACCCGGAACGCCTACTACCGTACAATCCGAAGGAACATCGCGCAATACAACCGAGCCAGCACCAATGCGGACATTATTGCCGATTTGAAGATTGCCGAGAACTTTGGCACCAGCACCGACTACGACATATTCCCCCAAGGTAGGGTGACGCTTGCCACTTTCTTTCCCAGTACCGCCTAGCGTAACGCCCTGATAGATCAGAGCATAATCTCCCACAATGGCGGTTTCACCAATTACCACACCCATGCCGTGGTCAATAAAAACGCCCCGCCCGATTACGGCACCAGGGTGGATTTCAATGCCGGTAAAAAAGCGAGCTAAGTGGGAAATCAACCGGGGGATGAAGGGGATTCCCAGTAGTTTTAGCCAGTGTGCAAGGCGATGAAATAGCAGCGCTTGCAAGCCGGGATAGCAAAATAAAACCTCCAGCCAGTTACGGGCTGCTGGATCGCGCTCGAAGATGATGCGAAAGTCAGCTAGAAGCGTAGATAGCACGAGTGGATATCCATTTTGGCACTACAGACCACTCACTATCATATCGTTCCGAGTGAGTTTCTAAGGTAGGGGAACCGCACCGAAGTTTTAAATTTTGGATGGCGGTGTGAGAATGATGACAGGTCAAGACTTAGACTCTAAATCATCTAAAAAATCTGGGGTTCTATTCTGGTTGCACAGAAAGCGTATAATCCCATCTTTGCCGCTCTTTAATGGAACCTACCCAGATACTATAGTTTCCTGATTTCCAGTCTGAGTCTGTGATACTCGCATCTTTGTTGGAACCCGTGTCATCGCCACAGCGAATGGTACCATCAGGCCCCTTGATGACTAGAGTACTGTCCTTGCCTCCAGTATTTACTTTTACTGTCAGATTGGGGAAACCTTTCTTCACCACCATGATATGGTCGGGAGTTTCGTCGCCCCCATAACCAATACAGGGATTGTTTTGGCGATCGCGATTAGCGATCGCTGACAGGGAGAATGCTCCGCTGGTATAACCAGTCACAGATGCCTTGCCACTTCCATCAACAATCAAACGGTCAAAATTTGCTTCTTTTGCTAAAACGGCTGTAGCGCTGAAAATGGTCAGTAAAGCTAGAATTCCAAAACGCCTAAATTGCATGGCAAGTACCTCTTCTCAACTACGGTATTTATTTTCTCTCCGTAGATGAGTACGGAATATAGATAAGCCTACTTATAGTTGTAATCAAAACGGTTCTCTCTATTGGCAGTATAGGTGCCAGATGTATGTCTGCCACATGAATCACCAATTTTTTGTTGCAGTATTTTGTTGCCCTATTTTGTAGGAGGTTGTGTGCCCCTCGTTATCTTGATGATGCTGCTGTTTGTCACCAGCTGGTTCTTCTCGGAAGTTTTAGTGTTATTTCCTTTGAGCATTTTGAATTTAGTATCAATCCCCCACTGGTTGATGATGGTAGGGATCTTGATCTTTTTTGCCTGGTGTTTTGGGGAATAATGCTCAACTGTGTGCGTGTTAGCTCAAAAAATCGAGAGCATCTTCAGCCTTTTAAAAAATGCAAATTAAAGAACTCCACCCCAGCGGGAAGGTTTGGGGCGGGGTTCTTTAAAATTCCGCTACTAATGCTCTAGCAGCGCCTAGCAAGCAAGAGAATAGCCAATTAACTACTACTTAAAAGGGAGAATCAGCTAACTCGCGCTCAACCTCAGCGTCTGTCACTAGAGGCAGTACAACCTGCTGTTCCGAATAAGGGAGAGAGTGGGGACTCTTAAAGGTTTTCTGAGCATCCGCTTTTTGACACGCCATCATGGTTTTGACGTGTTCGCCTTCGTCATCCCGGATGTTGACGAAAACGTCATAGAGGTTATCAACCGCAGGGCGGCGAGATTCGGGGACTACGCCGGTTTGAAATTCATCAAATAGGTAGAGATCGCCGTCCCGGTAGTAGTTGATCGCAACTTGGGGCGCGGGTTTGGTTTTCAATTCGGCTTCATGCTCGCGCAAGAAGGCGTCGTAGGTATGATGGGCGTGTTCTTCCACCATTTCCATAAAGTTGTAAGCGGTGCGGGGCGACGCGATGTAAAGTGCTACAACTACCCAGTAGTAGAAGAGGGCTGTGGTTTGGGCAAGGAAGCGATCGCTCCAATGTTGGTTTCCCCCTAACGATTCCATAATCAGCAGGTGGTGCATTTCATTCCAAGATTCAGCGAAGTGAACCTTGAGCCAGTCCGCTTTTCGCCACCAACCGAGGGTTTCGTAAAGGTGTAAAACTGATAGGAAGGAAAAATAGGGGACGCGAGCCACTGTTTCTAGCACGTAGAAGCGCTGATAAGGGCGATCGCGATAAAGCGTGTCGATCACGAACACAAGCACGCTAACCAGAAATCGAATCATTAAGTCCTCCCTTAGGAGTGAGAAGAATGGCTGAAAATTCAGCCTGGAGGAAGATGCTGTTGGGTTTTTCTTTCCTCTTACTTCGATCGTAGCGTTCCCCGGAGCGATGGGTATCGCCTGAGTGGGTGAACTAGGGTGAGAAGTCCGAACATTAGGGTTCGGGTTGCACCTACCTAACCCTCCAGCCATCTTCAAAGCCCCGCTCCGCTTCGGAGAGGGGTTTGGGGAGAGTTCTGCCAACTTCTACACTGTAGGGAACGCGATTAGGGGGCTAAGTTCCTACAGCACCAAGCTCAAGTGAGAACCGCTGGGGGTTTTATACACTTCAATCCGAGTCTGGAAGGCTTCTTTGAATTGCGGCATATGGGTGACGGTGAGGATGCAGGCGAAGTCAGGCGCGATCGCATTAATCGCTGCAATCAAGCGATCGCATCCTTCCGCATCTTGGGTGCCAAATCCCTCATCGATAATCAGCATTTGCAATGCCGTTCCCGCACGCTGCGCCAACAATTTCGCTAAAGCTAGACGAATCGCAAAGTTAATCCGAAACGCTTCCCCGCCAGAATAAGTTTCATAAGGGCGGGTGCCGCGAGCATCGGCAATTAAAATATCTAAAGTGTCAATCATTTTGCTAGCTTTTTTTGCAGAGCGTCCACTCCGCCCTGCTTTCTGAGTAACAAACTGTACGTGTAACTGGTTCCCACTGAGCCGAGAGAGGAGAGTATTCGTTTCTGCTTCCAATTGAGGCAGAATATTCTCAATCATCAGAGTCTGAATGCCATTCTTGCCAAAAGCTTGCCCTAATTCCTGGTAAACGCGATATTGCTGTCGCACCTTTGCGTGTTGAGCCGTGAGTGCGTCATGCTGAGTTTGGAGCGTTTCTAGATAATGTTGTTGTTGTTGCAAGCTTCCTAACTGGCGTTGCTTCTCGTCGAGTTGCAGACGCCGCCGCTGTATCTGCTGTTCAATCGTTGTAATTTCGGCTTTCGTATCGGGTGTTTGTTGCAACTGGCGAACGATGGTGTCTATCTGAGTCGTCATCTGTTGCAAATCTTGCGATCGCATTTGCAACGATTGCTCCAAATCTTGCGATCGCTTTAATAAAGAAGGATATTGCTGTTGCGCGGAAGCAAGTTCCTGATAGCGGACTTGCCACGACTGAGACTTGCGTAAAGCGGTTCTGAGGGCGTCGTGCTGCGATCGCTCGTAACCAATTTCCGCCATTTCTCGATCGAGTGCTTCAATCTGCCGCGATAATTCCGAATTCGCTTGCAGTTGTTGCATTTGCGATTGCAGATTCGCAATTTTCGCCACTAATTCTGGCATTTGGGCGTCTATCTGAGCCTGACGCCGCTGGGCTTGTTTAATTTCTGCTTGCTTGATTTCTGCCCAGCGCCACCGCTCTACCTCACCTCTGGCGAGGGCATGGTCTTGCTCATTGTAGTTAAGTTGTTGCAACTGTTGCTCAAGGTGGCGCAGTTCTTCTTGTCGATCCGGTGCGTAGTTTCCGGCGGAAAGCGATCGCTCAATTTGTTGCTTTTCTACCTCAATTTGTTGCAGGCGCGTCTGGATTTCAGCCATAGCGGAACTTTCCGCTGCTAACTGTCCCCGTTGTTCGCGCAAGGAATCGTAGTTTGCCAATGCTTGGGCAATTTCGGTAATTTCTTTCCGCAACCCCTGTAGTTGGTACTCACAGACCGCGAGTAGCCCCTCTACATCCCAGAATTGATCTTGAATTCCCTGTTGCTGATCGTGGGTTTTTTGCACCACTAGCTGCCAGTGGTGTTCGTCGAGAGGGCGATCGCATAAAGGACAACTGGCATTCGGCGTCTGGATCAGTTGCAGCTTTTGGTCGATTTCTGCCAGTTTAGTTTCGCATTCTTTTTGAGCCGCCTGAAGGCGATCGCGAGAACTCCGCTGTTGCAGTTCTTTCTCCTGCACCCGTTCCTGATAGACGCGCTTTTTGTCAAGTTGCTGAATTTGACTTTGAACTTGTTGTAATTGCTGTTGCAATTGAGGTAAGCGTTTTTGCCTGTCTTGCAACTGAGCGGCGGATTTGCGAAGTTCTTCTAATCTGGCAGATAATCGCGCTTGAGAGCGATCGAGTTCCATCTGCACCTGTCCGCGACGTTGCACCAAGGGGGCGACTTGCAACTGCAACCGATCGAGATAACTGACATAACCCCGCGCCTCTTGGAGTTGTTTTAATCCGGCTTCTACTTCTTCGGTGCGGCTGAGGATTTGCTGAATATCTGCCCTAGATTGCCGTACCGCTTCTAGCTGTCCTTGCGCTTGTCGGAGTTGCAGGTTAAGTTCGTTAATTTGCTGCTCAAGTCGTCGTTGGAGTTGTTGCCGTTGCTGTTGGGCATCTTGGTAAGCTTGTGACTTAGCGGTGAGCGTTTCTTCCTGGGTTTGCAAATCTTGGTAGTGAGCATACCCCGCCGTAATTTGTTCTTTTTGATTCAGTAAAGCTTCTAATTGTTGTTGTTGCAGTTGAGTTGTGGCAATTTCTTGGCGATAGCGATCGCAATCTTTGGTGAGATTTTGATATTGCTGGCGAACAAA
>NZ_JACJOQ010000466.1:0-3433 GCF_014695635.1 Coleofasciculus sp. FACHB-712
AAAATGGTTGATACTTTGCTTGCTACTGCACTTGATTTAGTCAATCCAAAACACCTACGCAACTGGTTCACAAACTGCTGCTACTGTACTTCATGAACTTGCAATCTGCTGTAATTAATGCGAATTAGTTCTTTTCTAGTTTAGGATGTGGTGTTGTGTAACACGTCAGGACAGCGGACACTTGTGATGTCGCCAAGGTTATCTGCCGCCGCTGCGTTTTGCCGTTGGGTGGCTCCAGCTGCTTTTCGGTATTACAACAGTGAGTTGGTTCTGGACGCTTTCTAAAGAGAGGGACGCCTCAATCTGCTGCTGTAATTGCTGTTCGGGCGATCGCATCTTGGAGGATGAGGGAATGCGATCGCATAGCAAGAAGCTGATAGAAGTAGCAGCAAAACAAGTATTGGCAGCCTGAGTTATCAAATGTTAAAAAAATTGCTCAAAGGATGGGACAACTAATTAGATAAACCTTAGCTACTAACAAAAAATTGATGTTATGATTTAGCCTGATTTTTTATAGAAACTGTTTTAGCATAAATGGTCTTTCTATCTACATAGATGAAAGCAAAGGCATTGAATCGAATCCTATCAAGGTAATGTAGAGTATTGGAGAATTTACCATGACTCAAGCGATATCCAAGTTAATTAATTTTGATGAGTTTCTAGAATGGAAACCAGAAAACGGACGCTATGAATTACATAACGGAGTGATTGTTGAAATGCCAAATCCAACGGGTAAACATTCAGCGATCGCGGGTTTTCAGTCGCTCGAATTTGGTTTGGAAATCCGGCGATTACAGCTTCCTTACTTTATTCCCAAGGAATGTACAATTAAACTTAGCGATAACTTTGGCTACGATCCAGATGTGATTGTATTAGATAAGCAACTTGTAGAAGCCAATGAGCCTCGCTGGGAAAAAGAATCAGTGATTACTAGGGGAGATTCTGTTAAATTAGTTGTTGAAGTCGTCAGCACAAATTGGCGCGATGATTATGCACACAAAATGATTGATTATGAAGCATTAGGCATTGGCGAATATTGGATTGTAGATTATTTGGGTTTAGGTGGTAGCCGTTATATTGGTTCTCCTAAACAGCCTACTTTATCGATTTATCAGTTAGTAGATGGTGAGTATCAAATTAAGCTGTTTCGAGAAAATGAAAGGGTTGAGTCGGTGGTGTTTCCAGAACTCAATTTGACTGCAAAGCAAATTTTTAATGCTGGGTAAGTATTCAGGCAGTCAATCTTGATTCTCCTAAAAAGCTTTTTATTCTAATTCAGATTCTGAGCTAGTCGTCTTATTTTAATTGAGGTCGATCTTCCTCATCATTAAGCCGACAGCGCCCTGCGTCTCGCCCTTGATGCGATTGTTAGCGATCGCTTATTCATTTCCACCCAACTTTTCCAGTTAACACAAGATTGATGTTAGGATTTAGTCCAAATTTTTAAAAAAGGTATTTCAGAAAGAATGGTCTTGCTACTTGATAGAGCAGAGCCAGGATAAACGGGATAACGATTGGGAGAGCCACGATTAGTCCCCATTTGCCAAACCGAAGCTCTTGATTCTCGGATTTGAGGAGTGCAATCACTGCTGCGACTCCCATGAGTATCCAAATACAACCAAAGATAATGAAGAGAGTATATGCTGAGTCTTGCATTTTTTCCCCTACTAGCGAAAGTAGTCTATTTTTAGGTTAGCTTGACCTATTTGTGCGGTTAACTTCCTTTAGTTGGGTTATTCTGATTGACTAAGGTTGATTATCGTCATTTAGCCGACAGCGCCCCTGCGTCTCGCACTCGATGCGCCTCTGGCGCTTGCTAACAATCGTGGCTAAATTGGGTCTTCCAGTCAGGGCCAGCCGCCAATCAGCCCAAATTCCATACAGCGTATCAGCAATAGAACCGATAATCGGCAATTTAGTCACCGCATAGATCCACCCCATCCCCAGAATCTCATAGACGCGGCGGAAGACTTCCACATTCTTGACGACCGTGCCATCAGGAAGCACGGCATGAATTCGCCCCATCGCCGTTTCAAAGTCAACACCGCCATGCGCTTCCAGGGTATAGCGATCGCCTGCGATGTCCACAAACGCCACCAAACCTCGACCGGCATCCCGTCTCCTCAAAAAATTGACTTCTCGCACGCACAAGGGACATTCACCGTCATACAGCAACTCTATTTGCCATGATGGTGAAGAAGACTGAGGTGGAGTAGAGGCTTCAAGTGATTCGGGGAACTGAGTCTTAGAAGATGACATAGGTAGGTGGTTCTCAATTAACGGATTCCTCACATGAGGAGAAACAAGCACACCTTAGTATTGTAAAGAAACTTAAAGATATGAGCTTTCTTCTGGGATGTGCAGTTTGGGGTTATAAAGGCTGGATAGGCGACCTTTTTCCGGCTGGAAGCCGTTCCAAAGATTTTCTGCGCCTATACAGTCAGCGTTTCACGACCGTTGAAGGCAATACGACTTTCTATGCTGTACCCGACGCCGATACCGTAGCGCGTTGGGCGCAAGAAACACCAGCAGGGTTTAAATTTTGCCTGAAGTTGCCTCGGAATGTGACACACAATGGCTTGCTGCAACCGTCGATTCCAGAGGCATTAAAGTTTTTAGAACAGATGCAAGGTTTAGGCGTTGGTGCAGCATCTTCAGAGGAGAGTCGCCTTGGCCCCATTTTTGCCCAATTGCCTCCTAACTATCCCCCGGCATATTTGGATGACTTAACCGCTTTTTTGGAAGCATGGCCTCGCAATGAAGCGCCTTTAGCGCTGGAAGTTCGTCATTCCGACTGGTTCAAAGAACCTCACAGCAGCCATCTGACGGCGCTTTTACAGCAGTTGGGTGTGGGACGGGTACTGCTGGATACCCGCCCTGTTTACACGGGCTCGGCGAATCCTCAACAGTATCCAGAATCGCGAAAACCCAACGTGCCTGTGCAACCGATTGTCACGGCTTCCTTTAGCTTAATCCGGTTTATCAGCCATCCAGAGCAGTCGGTGAATCAGCCTTTTATGGAAGAGTGGGTGAGTTTGCTGGATGGGTGGTTGCGTCAGGGGACAAAGATTTACTTTTTTGTTCATTGTCCTTTAGAAGACCGATCGCCTGGAAATGCTCGTTACTTTCAGCAGTTGCTAGAACAACATAACGCACCCGTTCCACCCCTTCCCTGGAATGGGATTGAGGTACCGCCTACCCAGCTAAGTCTGTTTTGAAAGAATTATATCTACCGATTCCTTGGTCTAACGATTGGAACTTGTTTAGGAGGAACAATGGTTACATCTGTCGAACGAACTCTAGAAGCAGTGAGCTTCTGGTAAAATAACCCTGCTGATTGCGGAGTCGGAAATGGGCCAACTTGGATGCCATCGACTCGATTATTCGTGTCTCTCCAGTAACAAGAGCGAACTTGGATACTTGGGTATTCTCT
>NZ_JACJOQ010000467.1:0-6476 GCF_014695635.1 Coleofasciculus sp. FACHB-712
AAAGAATTGATGGTTCTGAAATCCTGCTGAGTCTGTTTAAGAGTAGAAGGTGTATCGCGAAGCTCTGTTGCTAAGCGGACGAGAAAACTATGGCGACGGCGAACAACTGTCAGTTCTGAATTGTCTGGCATCAGACTTTCTAACTCATCCAAGCTAAGGACAAAGTCAGACATCGCCTTGTGATATTTTGCCATGTCTGAGGGGTCGCGGTTGAGAATGAGATAGTTCCTCAGTGCTGCGATCTGGTCTCTTAAGGAAACTTTTAGATTTAAGACTATACTGTCAGCTTGAGCGGCTCTTTCTCGGCTCGTTTCGGTAGATTTTTCTACTTGCTTGAGCCAGTCTTCACTGCCAACTGTAAGGCATAAAATTAGCCCTACTACGGCAATAGAAGATCCAATAAACTTAGTTAATATTTTCATTGCATTCGGCTTTATTTCAACTTAAGGCGCTCTTGGAGCTTTCTAATCGGTGTATAGTCTCGATCTTCTACCAGAGTATATCCAGCCGACTCAGAACCACTGGGATCTAGCAGTCCCTCTGGAGAGTTGACAAATGCTTTCTTGAGGTTGATTACCAGTTGGGATGGAAGCTTACTAGAGACGACAATGGGCGAAAGAGGAATTGGGTCAGATTCCCAAATAATTTTGTATTTTAAAGGGTCGATATTTCCCTCTTTCTGTTGCTGAAGATACGAGCGTTTATCATCCGCGATCGCATCCACCTTTCCTGCTAGTAAATCCGCTTTTGCCTTGTTGTGGCTACCCGCATACTTGACTGTAGCAAAGTCGCGTTCGGGGTTAATACCAATGTCTTGAAAGTAAGCTAAAGGCACTAAGTAACCCGAAGCCGAGGATTTACTCACAAAGGCAAATCTCTTACCTTTCAAATCTTTAATAGTTTTGATGCCGCTGGCATTATTAACAACGATCGCGCTTGTATACCAAGGTCGTCCGGTTGTTCTTTCAATTGGCGCAACAATTGGCTTAATTTGGGGATCTCGAAGATGTGCCTTCACATACGAAAGGGGACCTAGAAAAGCCATTTCTACTTTTCCTGTCACCAGTAAATCTATCGATGTGTCGTAGTCTTTTGTAATCTGAAATTTAACAGGTTTTCCTAATGTCTTGCTTAGATAGTCCGCTAGTGGCTGAAGTTGCTTTTCCTGTTCTGCTGAAACCTGCCACGGAATCACCGCCATATTTAGGGTTTTTAGTTCCTCTCCTGTATTCCTAGAACTATCACTCAGTGGCTGAGAGCTGGGGCTTAGTGGGGTTGTGGTATTTTCACTTAGCTGAGTACAGGCTACACAACTGTACGTAACGGACAAGGCTAGGATGAAGCAAGTCACTGCTCGTTTGTAAGAGCGATTTCGTGTCCAAGATAGATGTTTTTGCATTCTGTTTAAGGCTATGTTTACCTTTTAAATTTTTACCGTGTCTGGAGAATAATACCGCTTTCCAAAATTATGAAAATAACGCTTCAAGAAATGTTATTTTTTCATATCTTAAGTTAAGTGGTAATATGAGAGATTACTACTTAAATTTTGAGTCCGCCAATTTAGATTCATGCTTTCACTCAATCCTCATTCTCAGGAGGATTGGAGAAAATAAACACTGTGTTTTTACGGGTTTTTAAGATTTTCTTTCTCAAACCCAAAATCTAGTTTTAAGCGATCGCTCATCTATCCACCCACAGATGCTCCTCAAGGGGGGATTAACTTAGTAACAGGGAAAATTACTCCAAAGTCTGGCGATCCAAGGGATTGAGAGGTTCTCCCAGGATTACAGCATTAACCAAAAAGGATTGCCTTAGAAATCCCTTCTGTCGTTTGAAATCGCGGAAAATGTGTCAATTCCCTTGCCTTGGACTTTGTGTTACTGGAATTTCTACAACGAACTCGGTTCCCTCTCCCACTGCTGATACACAACTGATCGACCCTCCATGTTTTTCTGTGACAATCTGATAGCTGATTGCCAATCCTAGCCCGGTGCCCTGACCGATTGGCTTGGTCGTGAAAAATGGGTCAAAAAGTCGCGCCTTGACATTCTCACGGATACCGGGGCCGTTATCTGCAATTCGCACTACAATTTTGTTCGCGTTCAAAACTTCAGTGCAAATCTGGATGGTCGGTAATTGAGAATTAGGAATGGGGAACCCGCTATTAGAACTTGTTTCTCCAGAATCCATGAGCTTTTGACGATTAGAGGGCAACCCTTCTAAAGCATCTATGGCATTGCTCAAGATATTCATAAATACTTGATTCAGTTGTCCTGCATAACACTCTACTTCTGGCAGCTTGCCATATTTCTTAATAACTATAATTCCTGGAGAATCTGGTTTAGCTTTCAGCCGATTCTGCAAGATTAAGAGGGTGCTATCAATACCCTCGTGAATATCAACCGGCTTCATTTCTGCTTCATCCAGGCGGGAGAAGGTTCGCAAAGAGAGGACAATCTGGCGGATGCGGTCAGCGCCTAACTTCATTGAAGCGACCATTTTGGGCAGGTCTTCAAGAACAAACTCAATGTCTAAAGCCTCAACTTCTTCTTGAATCTCTGGCGCGGGATTGGGATAGTACCGTTGGTAGACTTTCATTAGATTGAGCAAGTCTTGTGTATATTGCTCGGTGTGGATGAGATTGCCGTAGATAAAGTTAACGGGATTATTAATTTCATGCGCCACTCCAGCGACCAGTTGACCCAAACTGGACATTTTTTCAGTCTGAATCAGTTGAGATTGGGTCTTTTTGAGTTCGTGCAAAGTTTGTTGCAACTGCTGGGCTTTTTCTCGTTCCTTCGCTTCCGACTGGCGCAAGGCATCAAGAGCTTGCTTGCGATCGCTAATATCATTGTTAATTTCTAGTCTGGCGGACACCTGACCAAATTCATCTAATTGCAGCGTCCATCGGCTAGCTACCGTGATTTGAGTGCCATCACGCTTGGTGTGAATCAATTCGCCTTCCCAATTCCCTTCACGCAGGCATATCTCTAGAACTTCCTCTTTTGGTTGGGGAAAGACAGTTTTCAAGAAGGTGTGGATGTACTGACCGAGTGTTTCTGCTTTTGTCCAACCATATAGCCGTTCAGCGCCCTGATTCCAATAGCTAATCTTGTCATTCAAATCCCGAATGATAATCGCGTCCGTGGCTAAGTCAAGCATCTCCATGTTCTGCCGCAAGGCTTTCTCCGCCTGCTTGCGTTCGGTAACGTCTTCTATGGTGCTGAGGATACCGATTACTTTGCCCATCGCATCGTGAATGGGAACTTTGTTGATGTCTACCCAGAGTTCTTCATTGTTTGGCTGAATCAAGCGTTCGATAATATGCAGTTCCGGGGTATCCGTTGCCATCACGCGACGGTCGTCTTTGCGGTATTTTTCTGCTATTTCTTGCGACCACAAGTCATAATCCGTCTTGCCAATAATGTTTTCTGGATTACTAATCCCAGTGATTTGACATGAAACCTTATTACAGCCTAAATAGACAGAGTTTCTATCCTTCCAGAAGATATATTGGGGAATATTATCCAAAATCAGTTGCAGCAGTTCTGCGCCTTTGCGAATGTCCTCAGCTGCTTTGCGATCGGTGATATCATTGCCAAATTGAATCACATCAACCAATTTGCCTCGCTCGTCAAACCGCTTCAGAACATTCCAATTGATAATCCGTTTTTCTCGATTCTGGATGGTCAAAACTGTTTCATAGTCGCGGACGCCTCCGTGCTTCAGGGTGGATAATAACTGCTCGATACCTCTGTATTCATCGTCAGCATAAAAGATTTCCCACCAGTTGCGTCCAATTAATTCTTCTGCGCAGTAGCCTGTCACCTGCTCAACAGCAGGATTGACAAATGTAATCACCCCATCAAGCTTTAGCCCAACGACCAGTGCTGGTGTAGTCTGAACAATAAATGATGTATAGTCGCGTTCTTTCTGAAGTTCATTTTCTGTCCGATAGCGATCGCTCATCTCCCCATAAATAAGCCTGTAAACCCATAAAGCAATAATAAAATTTAGGAATACACCGCTTAAAAATGTAATTAGAGAGTCACGAGCCTGGTCTTTCGCTTGTTGGTACCGCTCCTTCAACAAATGCTTTTGGTCATTTTCCAAATCATTGACAAGCAGGCGGATGTTATCCATCACTACCTTGCCTTCATTCGTCTTAACTAATTGCTGGGCGGCTTCAAATCCCTTGTTTTTTCGTAATTCGATTGACCGTTTCAATTCAGAAAATTTACTTGCAGTCAGAGATTCCAGAGTGCCGAGCTTCTGCTGTTGATTGAGGTTATTTCCCGCTAATCCCTTGAGAAACTCAACTTGTTGATTAACCTTAGCTGTTGCTGTGTAGTAGGGTTGTAAATAAGCCTCGTCTCCAGTGATTATGTAGCCACGCTGCCCAGTTTCTGCGTCCTTGATTCCGGAAAATACATCATCAAGCTGATTAATGAAGGTAAAGGTATCGTCTACTGAGTTATTCGCTTGCACAAGTTGCGTGATACTCCGGTACGAAATCCCACCAATGCTAACCAGTAGGACAGTTGCCACTCCCAGACCTCCCGCAACCTTGTAGAAGAATTTCCGATGCAAGTGCTTCGTTGAGCTGCCCTCAGTGGGTGCATACACTAGATCAGCTTCATTTTTAGGCAGAATCGCTTTCATCATGGCGTGTTTCGGTGAACTAAGGTTGAGGGTGAACGATAACCAGTAGCAGCTTCCAGACTTAGAAAGCGAAGCTTGATTGCATTTTTCGGATAGCGATGAAAAGCCTATAGTGTTCTCTTGATGAGGATTTTACTTGGGCAAGGGCATCGAGAAAAGATTTTGTAAATCTGATTCCATCCTTGTCTTAAAGGTATATTTGCCTAATAAAGTTCATTCTTTAGACAGATGTTTTCTCTTGATTTTATTCGTAAGCACAAGTTGAACAATATTGGCAGAATGAGGCAAATGTTAAGCCTTTTTGCGAGATAGAGTCCAAAAAACTTTTAGAGCCGCGTCATCAAACTCGGCTGCGGCCTAATTTCGACTCAAAAAACGTCTAGATGGAAATCTCCGTTTCAGGGTTTTACACATCTTAAACGGGTCTAGAGCGCGATCGCCTTCTTGGTAGGCGGCGATGCAGCGACTCGCACCTGTTTTCTTTGCAAGCGATCGCGCTTTACCAAGCCGATGGTGCCCTCCTGACTCAATTAACTAGCTTAGGAATTTACTGAAATTCTTAATGATTTGGAGAATTTAACTAAATGTAAATTCCTAACAGCAAAACTGCCAAAAATCGAAAAGATACTTCATATCGTTTCTAAAAACAATTCGATAAGCTGAAAGAAGACAGAAAGTTGAGGAAATTATATGACCGCTTTTTCTAGCGCTGGATTAAAGCAACCAGCATGGCAAACAACCGTCACCTTTACGTTGGCTTTCTGGCTTAGCGGAAGCTTGCTTTTGGACTGGGTAATTATGCCCAGTTTGTTTGCAACCGGGATGATGACTCAACCTGGATTTGCAACAGCAGGTTATTCAATTTTCTGGATTTTTAATCGGATTGAATTATTATGTGCAGCCTTAGTGTTAACGGGGCTGTTGGTTCTTCACCGCACTCAGGCTGCTTCTAAGCTGGGAGGGCGCAAAGTAATTTTCTTATCCCTGTTCTTGCTGACAATTGCCATTATTGATACATATTTTTTAACCCCACAAATGAGCGCGCTGGGGCTACAGCTCAATCTTTTTGAACCCGTTGCTGAGATTCCTGCCGGGATGAATCAAATGCACGGGGGCTACTGGACATTAGAAGCGTTGAAGTTGATTGCTAGCGGTACGCTGTTGGGTTTGTGCTATCGCGATCGCGCTTAAACGCCAGTATTTCAATTAAAGCCCATCTCATCCGTCAGACTGAAGTCTACGGCTAGACAAAAAATTAGCCCTGCCTGCGCGGGCTAATTTTTTAGCGTTGAACTGGCAAATCGAGACGGGGTTTAAAGGTTTCGATTTGCCGCAGCTTTTCGTAGAGTTCCCGTTCTTGGGAAGTGACCGTTTTGGGAACCACAACCTGAATTTCAACTAACTGATCGCCGCGATCGCCTCTACCTGTCGGGTAGCCTTTTCCGGCAAGGCGCAGGCGCTTCCCGTGCCCGACACCGCTAGGAAGCGTCATTTTCACCAAACCATCCAGGGTAGGGACTTCCACGGCTCCCCCCAAGACTGCCTCGCTGGGAGTGACTGGCAATTGGCAGAAAATATCCGAGCCTTCTACTTGAAAGAAGGCGTGGGGCGATACGGTAATTTTGAGGTACAAGTCGCCACCTTCAATGCCCTGACCCTTCAGCCGGATGCGTTGCTCGTTGACCATTCCGGGTGGCATATCCACTTCCAGCGATCGCCCATCTTCCAGCCGAATCCGCTCTCGTCCTCCCTGATAAGCTTTTTCGAGGGGCATCGTCAGTCTGGCTTCAACATCGCGCCGACTAGGGCGCGAA